>CANGUJ010000206.1 GCA_947456845.1 Burkholderiales bacterium
ATAGTCCCCGCCGGCCACGGCGCGGAACAGCGGATGATCCGGCTTGCGGGTCTGGATGATCACCTCGCCCGGCTTGCCGGCGCGGCCGGCACGGCCTGCCACCTGGGTCAATTGCGCAAACAGGCGCTCGCTGGCGCGGAAGTCGGCGCTGAACAGGGCGGCGTCGACGTTGATCGCCGCCACCAGGGTGAGGTTCTTGAAATCGTGCCCCTTGGCCAGCATTTGCGTTCCCACCAGGATGTCAGCCGCGCCGGCATGCACCTGGTCGAAGAGTTCTTCGGCGGCGCCCTTGCGGCTGGTGGAGTCACGGTCGATGCGCAGCACCCGGGCATCGGGAAACAGTTCGGCCACGCGGGCTTCAAGGCGCTGGGTGCCCTGGCCGTAACCGCGAATGTCCACATTGCCGCAGGTCGGGCAGGCCGGCGGCACGTTCTCGAAAAAACCGCAGTGATGGCACATCAGGGTCCCGCCGGTCTGCATGCCGCGCCGTCGGTGCAGGACCAGATAGGCAGTACATCGAGAGCAAGCGCTCACCCACGCGCACGCGTTGCAAGAAAGCACCGGGGCGAAACCGCGCCGGTTGAGAAACACCAGGCTCTGTTCGCCGCGCGCCCGGCGCGCGCGTATGGCTTCGAGAACGGGGCCGGTCAGCCCGTGCTCGGCGCGGGTGGTATTGAGGTCGACAATGCGCACCGCAGGCAATTCGGCTTCGGCGACCGCGCGTTCACGCATCGTCAGCCGCGCATAGCGGCCCGACTGCGCATGGGCAAAGCTTTCCAGCGAAGGGGTAGCGCTGCCCAGGACGATGGGAATGGACTCGCTCTTGGCGCGATACACCGCCAGATCGCGCGCCGAATAGCGCATGCCCTCCTGTTGCTTGAACGACGGGTCGTGCTCTTCGTCGACCACGATGAGCCGCAGGCGCGGCATCGAGGCCAGCACCGCCAGACGGGTACCGAGCACGATATCGGCCGCCCCGACATGTGCCATCAGCCAGTGATGCGAGCGCTCGCTCTCGCTTAGCGCGCTGTGCAGGGTAACGATGGTACTCGCGGGAAAACGCTGGCGAAAATGTTCCAGCAGGCGCGGCGTGAGATTGATCTCGGGCACCATGACCAGCACCTGCCCACCCGCCGCAAGCGCGTGCGCGGCAGAGCGCAGGTACACCTCGGTCTTGCCGCTGCCGGTAACGCCGTGCAGAAGACTGGCGGCGAACCGCCCGCCCGCCAGGTCCCGGGTGATGGCGGACACCGCCGCCGCCTGTTCCGCGGTGAGTTCGGGCGTAGACGCCTGCGCGAAAGGCGCCGGCGCCGCCAGGCCCACCTCGCCGCCCGCCAGCCAGTCCTGCAGGTGCGCCAGTGCCTTGGGCGAGACGCCCGTCAACTCGAAGCCGTGACGCGGCGACTCGATCAGCCGGGCGGCGAGCGCGGCGCGGGTTTTTTCGCGTCTGGGCAGCTGCGGTACATCGCCCAGCCAGCGGTAGCGGGACCACAAGGCTGCCGCGAGGGGGCGGTCGGCCTTGACCAGCGCCGGCAGCGCGGCCCCGAGGGCGTTGCCCAGGGGGTGATGGTAGTAGCCGGCGCAAAAGCGCAGCAGATCCAGCCACTTGGGCGACAGCGCCGGCATGTCCCGCAATAGGCGCGCCGGCTTGATGCGCGCCGCGTCGATGTGCGGCACGACATCCGCCTCGAGCACCACGCCAACCAGGGTGCGTGGCCCGAACGGGACAGCCACCCGCCGGCCGACGCTGCCGGCGGCATCTTCGACCCGATAGTCGAACAAACCGCCTACCGGGACCTCAATGGCGACACGTATAAACGGCATGGCAGGCAGCTGATCGAACCCCTGGCAGGGGCACAAAAACAGGCTTTCCTTAAGGTAAAAGGTGAAAAACTGTTTCTAACCCGCTGCCCTTCATGGGGGTTCAAAGGTGTTCACAAAACCTGTGGATAAGTTTGTTGAAAACTACCGGGAACCGAACGCAACCCTAGGCGGCATAAGGAATTTTCTTGTGCCGCCCATTTTTTTTGCGAGACTTAAAATCTTTAATTTCAATGACTTAGCCAATCGACGCCAAACCCGGGATGTGGCCCCGCAACAACACGGCGATTGCCAAGAAAATGTGCATAAGTCAAGCCCTTTGTTGCAGTCAAGCCTGCCCGCAAGAAGCCGCACCCATAGCCGCTGAGCGGGTTTGCAGCCCGGAGAGCCGCCTGCGGCGCGGCTTACCGGGCGGGCGTGCCGGAAACCCTTGGCAGATGCGACTCCCGGCCTTGGCCGCCATGGCCTGCGCATGCCAACGGCATGAGCGGGCGCGCCTGAGATTGGGTCAGCGGTGATACTGCGGACTCAACTCATGCACCGCCGCCACCAGCGCTGCGGCATGCTCGGGTGGCGTGAACTGGGAAATGCCGTGCCCGAGATTGAACACATGGCCGTGCCCGTGGCCGTAGGAAGCCAGCACCTTGCCGACCTCGGCGCGCACGGTTTCCGGCCCGGCGAACAGCACGGTGGGGTCGATGTTTCCCTGCAGGGCCACCTTGTCACCGACCCGCCGGCGCGCCTCGGACAACTCAATGGTCCAGTCCAGCCCCAGCGCATCGCAGCCGGTGGCGGCCATGTCTTCCAGCCACAACCCGCCGCCCTTGGTGAACAGCACCACCGGCACGGGCCGGCCTTCGTTCTCGCGCTTGAGCCCCGCCACCACCTTGGCCATGTAGGCCAGCGAGAAGGTCTTGTAGGCACCGGCCGACAGCGCGCCGCCCCAGGTATCGAAAATCATCACGGCCTGCGCGCCGGCGTCGATCTGCGCATTGAGATAGGCGGTCACCGCGCGCGCGTTGACCTCCAGGATGCGATGCATCAGGTCGGGCCGCTGATAGGCCATCGCCTTGACAGTGCGATGGTCGTCGCTCCCGCCGCCTTCCACCATGTAGCAGGCGAGCGTCCAGGGGCTGCCGGAAAAGCCGATCAGCGGCACCCGCCCGTCGAGCGCCTTGCGGATCTGCCGCACTGCGCCGGTGACGTAACCGAGCGCGGCTTCGATGTCCGGCACGGCGAGCCTGGCCACGGCGGCCTCGTCACGCACGGTGCGCTCGAACTTCGGCCCCTCGCCTTCGGCGAAATACAGGCCCAGGCCCATCGCGTCGGGCACGGTGAGGATGTCGGAAAACAGGATGGCCGCATCGAGCGGAAAGCGGTCCAGCGGCTGCAGGGTCACCTCGGTGGCGTAGTCCGGGCTCTTGCACAGGCCGAGAAACGACCCCGCGCGCTTGCGCGTGGCGTTGTATTCCGGCAGGTAGCGCCCGGCCTGGCGCATCATCCACACCGGCGTGTAGTCGGTCTTCTCGCGCATGAAGGCGCGCAGCATGGTGTCATTCGAAAGCGGCTTCACGTCAGTCCTTTTTGATTACCGGATGGCCGCCGAAGCCCTGGCGCATCTTCGCCAGGAGCTTCGCCGGATAGTCATTGCCGCCCTGGGTGGCGAAGCGCATCATCAGCGCGACGCTCATGACCGGCGCGGGGATGCCCAATTCGACCGCTTCCAGCGCGGTCCAGCGCCCTTCGCCGGAATCGGCCACCACCGGCGCGGTGGCGGCGATGCCCGCCTCGTCCTTGAGCGCCTCGGCGGTGAGATCAAGCAGCCACGAGCGCACCACCGAGCCATGGCGCCAGAGCTCGCCGATGGCGGCCGCGTCGAGGTTGAATTCCTTCTTCGCACCAAGCAGCGCGAAGCCTTCGGCCATGGCCTGCATCATTCCGTACTCGATGCCGTTGTGAACCATCTTGACGTAATGGCCCGCACCGGCCGGCCCGGCATGCAGCCAGCCGGTATCCGGCGCCGGCGCCAGCGCGCGCAGGTAGGGCCTGACGCGGTCGACCGCGTCCGCGTCGCCGCCGGCCATCAGGCAATACCCGTTGGCCAGGCCGTGCACGCCGCCGGAGACACCGCAATCCACGAAACCCAGGCCGTTGCGTCTGAGCGTGGCGGCACGTCGCACCGAGTCCTTGTAGAAACTGTTGGCGCCGTCGACGACGACATCACCCTCGGCGAGCAGCCCCTGCAGGCGCGACAGCGCCGATTCGGTGGCCTCGCCCGCCGGCAGCATCAGCCACACCACGCGCGGCGCTTCGAGATGCTCGACCAGTCTGGCCAACGTCGGCGCGGCGAAACCGCCGATCTCCGCGGCCACGCTCGCCACGGTGGAGGCGTCCTGGTCGAACACGGCAGCGCGGATGCCGCTCATCGCCAGGCGGCGCGCCATGTTGGCGCCCATCCTGCCCAGGCCCACAAGAGCGAAAGAGGTCATGTCTGCAGGAGTGGGGCTTGGCAGGTGCGGATGGGAAAAACCATTCGCTGTATTCTACCGTGCCCCTCTTTCACCACTTAGCCCAACAGCAATGAGACAAAGCATCGGCCTGATCGGCCCCGGCGCCATGGGCCTGGGCATCACCCAAGCCCTGGTACGCGGAGGTTTCGAGGTTTTCGTGCGCGACATCGACCCCGCGCGCAACGTGCTGGCGCGCGCGTCCGGCGCCACCGTGTGCGTATCGCCGGCTGAGGTGGCGAAATGCGCCGACATCGTCGTCACGGTGGTGGTCGACAAGGCGCAGACCGACGCTGTCTGCTTCGGCCCGCAGGGACTTGCGGACACCCTCAAGCCGGGCGGCATCGTGATGCTGTGTTCCACCGTAGGCCCGGCCTATGCGGCGGACCTGGCCGGCCGGCTCGCCGCACGCGGCTTCGAGATGGTCGACGCACCGATTTCAGGCGGCCCGGCGCGCGCCGCCGCCGGCACCATGAGCATGATGATCGCCGGCTCCGGCGCGGCGCTCGCGCGCTGCGAGCCGGCGCTCAAGGCCATGAGCGACAAGCGCTTCGTCGTCAGCGACCGGCCGGGTGACGGCTCGCGCATGAAACTGGTCAACAACCTGATGGCGGCCGTCAACCTGGTGGGCGCCGCCGAGGCATTCGCGCTCGGCATCAAGGGCGGCCTGGACCCGCACAAGATCTACGAGGTGATGATGGGCAGCTCCGGCCAGAGCTGGATGGCCGGCGACCGCATGAAGCGGGTGATCGAGGCCGACCGCACCGTGACCGCCGCCTCGCCCATCCTCACCAAGGATGTCGGGCTGGCGCTCGATGTCGGGCAGGACCTGAGATTCCCGCTGCCCCTGGGCAGCCTCGCGCATCAGGCGCTGCTCGCCACCGTGGGCATGGGCCTGGACGCCGAGGACGACGCCTGGGTGATCCGCACCTATCAGGCGCTGTCGGGGATTGCATTGCCGGGGGACAAGGAATAGATTGGCGCGGCCCGCCGTGACCGGGCCCAACAACAAGGGAGGGGCTGCAATGCGTATCCGTCGTAGAGAATTCCTGCAGGCGTCCGCCGGCGCCATCACGGTCGCCGCCACCGGCGGCCTGGCCGCCCTGGGGCATGCGCGCGCCGCCGCCATCGACGCCCCGGCGGTCGACAGGCTCAGCATCCGCGTACTGGTCGACAGCAGCTTCGACCTGTTCTTCCGGCCCGCGCAGGTGAACGGCGTGTCGATCACGCCGCCGCCCCGCACGCCGGATTTCCGTCGCACACTGCACAACGAGTGGGGGCTGTCCCTGTGGCTGGAATCGCAGCGCGCCGGCGTCGACCGGACCATGATGCTCGACTACGGTTACAGCCAGAGCGTGCTCTACAACAACATGGAACTCATGGGCGTCGATCCGCGCAAGCTCGACGCCCTGATCGTGAGCCATGGCCACTATGACCATTTCGGCGGCCTGCTCGGATTTCTCGACAGGTATCGCGCCCAGCTGCCCGCCGACATCAAGTTGTACGCGGGGGGCGAGGATAATTTCTGCCGCCGGCTCAGCGGACCGGCGACGCAGCTCACCGACTTCGGGACCCTCGACCGCCGCGAACTGGCCGCGCGCAAGGTGACTGCGGTGCTCGCGGAGAAGCCGGTGGTCATCGCCGACCAGGCCTTCACCACCGGCAAGATCGCGCGCACCAGCATCGAGCGGGTGCTGCCGAACTCCCATGTGGAATTCGGCATGAAGGACGGCACGGGCTGCGAACCCGCGAAGTACCTGCCGGCCGGCATGGACGGCAAGGTGGTGCCGGACGAGCACATCCATGAACACGCGACATGCTTCAACGTCAAGGGCCGCGGCCTGGTGGTCATCAGCTCCTGCGGCCATGTCGGCATCGTCAATTCGGTGCGCCAGGCGCAGGAAGTCTCCGGCATAGAAAAGGTGCATGCGATCGTCGGCGGTTTCCATCTGGGTCCCGCGCCCAGGGACTACCTTTCCCAGGTCGTGGCCGAGATCAGGAAGCTCAAGCCCGACGTGCTGATCCCCATGCACTGCAGCGGCCTCAACTTCGTCCAGGAAGCGCGCGCGCAAATGCCGGACAACGTCCTGGTGACCACGACCGGCAGCCGCATCACCTTCGGCGCCTAGACCATGCCGACTCGGGCGGCGACGCGGCGCCTCGGCGCCGCGCTCGCCTTGTGCATGCTCCCCTGGCCGGCGCCGGCGGCGCCCGACCGCTCGGAACGCTCCGCGGCCGAACTCATGGACGTGGTGATGTGGAACCGCGAGCCCATCGGCGGCCCGTTCCGCCTGATCGATCAGGCCGGCAAGGTGCGCCGCGACACCGATTTCCGCGGCAAGCTGATGCTGGTGTACTTCGGCTTCACCTTCTGTCCGGACATCTGCCCCACCGACTTGCAGCAGATCGCCCTCGCGCTCAAGGCGCTGGGACCGGCGGCGGCCGATGTGGCGCCCCTGTACATCACGCTGGACCCGGAGCGCGACACCGTCGAGCTGCTGGCCCGGTACGTGCCGGCGTTCGATGCGCGCATCGTCGGGCTGACCGGCGACCCCGCGGCGATACACCAGGTCGCCAAAGCCTACCGGGTGTACCACGCCAGGGTGGCCACCGGCGGCGCCTCGCGCTACACCATCGACCACTCGTCGTTCATTTACCTGATGGGACGCGACGGCAGGTACCTGGGCTTCATCCCGCCGAGCACATCGGCCGACAGGATCGCCGCCGCGCTGAGGAC
>CANGUJ010000207.1 GCA_947456845.1 Burkholderiales bacterium
CGATCGTCATCGCGTTGGTGATCGTTGTTGCAGGCATCTTGAACTCCATCGCGAATTGGGCGCTGCCGATGTCGCCCGCCGAGGCCGGGCCCGGCACCTCGAGCCGGCCGGGCTTGGGCGAAGCGCAGGCCGGCTGCCTCATGAACATCACCGCCGCCGCCCCCGCGGGGGCGGCATCCGACTGCGTATGTTATCGGCATACGGGCACAAAACAATAGCTTGTGTTGCGCCACAACAAAAACTAACAGATCGCAATCCCGCGCGTTGCGCGGGGTCAGGCGCTATTCGACTTCCTGCTGGCCTGGTTGCGAGACGCGCACCGCGTCGACAAGCTGCTGCAGCAAGCCGAGCGTAGCCGAATTCATGCTCTCGACACGCAGCACCGCTCGTTCAAGCCGAAGCAGACGTTCCTCGATTTGCGCCACACCGAGCGGAGCACCGATTCCGGCCTGAAGCGCGCTTGACTGGAGTTTAGACAGATCGATCCTGAAAGGACCGGTCTCGCCGAGTTGAGGATCGTCCTGCTGCCAGGACGTACCGAGCGACGTATCCGGTTTGCCGGGCCCTGCCTCCACCGTTGCCGGCGCACGCGCCGGGGCGGCGGTTTCATCATAGATCTCCTTGGCGACTTCATTGACCTCGTCCGCCCCGTATCGGCTCTTGCCGGCGAGGAAGCCGAACAAGAGCAGGCGATCGCACAACAGGTTGATTCGCCGCGGCACGCCGCCGCTGGCCTTGAAGATCGCCTCGTGCGCGTCGTCGCCGATAACCGGATTGGACTTCCAGCCGGCGCAGGTGAGGCGGTGTTCGATGTAACCACGCGTCTCCTCCGCGTCCATCGGCCCGATATGGCACGAAGCGATCACGCGCTGGCGCAATTGCTGCATGTGCGGGCTTTGCAGCATGTCGCGGAACTCGGGTTGCCCCACCAGGAAACTTTGCAGCAGCGCATGGTTTCCGTACTGGAAATTCGACAGCATGCGCAGTTCCTCCACCGCGCGAGGCGTGAGGTTCTGCGCTTCGTCGACGATCAGGACGCAGCGCTTGCCCTTGAGGGTGAAGTTGTACAGGAAGGCTTCAAGCGCCATCAGCACATCCGACTTGGCGACGTCCTTGGTGCGCACACCGAAGGCGGCTCCGACCAGGCGCAGGGTGTCGTCCGCATCGAGTTGAGTGCTCACGAGATGCGCCGCCACCACCTTTTCGGAGTCGAGGCTGTCGAGCAGGCCGCGCACGATGGTGGTCTTGCCCGCGCCGACCTCGCCGGTGATGACGATGAAACCCTCGTTCTGGTGCATGCCGTATTCGAGGTAGGCGGTCGCGCGCCGGTGCTGCTTGCTGCCGAAATAGAACGACGGATCGGGATTAAGCTGGAAGGGCTTGCTGGCAAGTCCGTAGAAGGATTCGTACATAGCGTCAGAACTGGGCTGCGACGTTTGCCAGCATGGCATTCTCGCGATACGGAATGGGGCCCTCGGTCCGCGTGGCGCGCAGGCCTATGCCCGCATTGGTCCGGATGCCCAACTTCGTCGTCGCGTTCAGGTTGAACACCCTCGAGGTGGTCGACTGGCCCCTATTGCCGTCGCTGCGCAACACCGATGTGAAGGCGTTCAGGGATGTCGATGGTGAGAGGCGGTGCGAGAAGTTCGAACTCATGCCGTTCTGCCGGACCGACGTCGCGAGAGAAAAATCGTCTGCGATGGCCCCCCCGGTCCCGACGGACTGCTGGTCGCTCTGGAAAAACGTGTAGGTGACGGTATTGCGCGCACCATTGAGTATCAGCGAAAACTCCTGGCGCCTGCGCACGGTCGCTTGCGATGTCAGGAATCCGGCGGTGACGGCCGCCGTGGGCGATATGCCCGCCTGCTGGAGCTGCGCGTTGACCTGCTGCGCGCGCGCCACCGGGTCGGGAATGGAAGTGGCCAGCTGGGCGAAAAGCAGGTCGTAGTAGGTGCCGAGTCCTGTATTGGCCATCTGATTCGGCAGGATCGAGACATCGCGCGTATCCGTGAACCGGAAGACGGTGAGCGGCATGCGGTGGCTGAAGGTGATGGTGTGCCCGTTGCCGAAGAAACGGCGTTCGCGGAATACCGACAGCTGGGTCCGCTCGGTGGGGGTCCAATCGGCGCCGTAGCCGAACGTCGAACGCGACTCCATGGTCGGCGTGGAGTAGTTGTTGGACTCCGCGCCGATGCTGGCACGCACCTGGAACTGCGGATCGAACCGGTAACTCAGAATGCCGCGCAGCAGATCCGCATCGGTCCGCCGTCCGCCGCTGTAGGTGACTTCCTGACGCGTACCGTCCAAGGACCATCCGAACCCGACCGGCGCGCTCAGGCCGCGCAGTTTGAAAGAAGCCTCGTCGGACTTCACGCCTGCGACCAGCGCGGATTTCGAACGCGTGTCTGAAAGGCTGTAGCGCGCCTCGTATTCCGCCAGGCCGGCGAAACGGCCCCGGACATAAGGCGACAGGCGAAAATTCGAAGTCTCGGTCGAGTTGGCCGACACCGTGGCCGTACCCGCGGTTTGCGCGCCGAACGCGGAGATGTTTTGCTGCGTGATCACGCCGCTCGCCTCGAGGAACAACCACCGGTCGACGGCCTCGAAGGTACCGAAGGCATTCAGGGCATTGTTGGTACGGCTGGCCTGGGTTCCCTTGGCCGACGTGAAGTAGTTGAGGGAATAATCGGCGTAAGCCTTGAGCCTCCCGGTGTCGGCCTGGACGCGGACACCGGGACTCAATTGCGTAATCTGGTCCGATCGACGTGTGCCCGCGTCGGCAACCGCGTTATCCGTAACCGTCTCGGTCGCCGCCATCCGCGGTGCGACCACCCAAGCCCGCCTTGGCGTGGTGTCTGTCTTGGCGCCGTCCGCGGGCGTGGCGGTCAAGGCGGCAGGGGTGGCGCTTACCTGCCCTCCGCCGGGAGGCGGCGGGGGGGTCTGGCCAAACGTCGAGGACACGTACGCCAGGGCGCACACCGCAGGCCAGGACAACCATCCCCTGACCCTTCCGGTCATGCGGCGGCGCAGGCAACCGCTGAGGTGACCGCGGCCGTCAGGCATGGGCATACCCGTAGCCATACTTGCTTCCATAACCCTCTTCGGTTTGCGCTCTGACCTGGTTGAGCAAAACCATCTTGACCGGGCAGGCCTTGATGGTCGCGAGGGCCTGGCTCACCTCGGCCTGCGAGGTGCTTTCAGCCTGGACAACCAGTATGACTTGTCCCATGTGCGTGGCGAGTTCCCGGGCTTCGCTGGTCAGCAAGAGGGGCGGAGAGTCGAAAATGATGATCCGGTCCGGGTATCGGTCGGCCATTTCGTCCACCAGTTGCCCCATGGCGTCGCTGGCAAGCAGTTCGGCGGCGCCCTGGCGCGGCATGCCGCTGGGGAGCAGGGTCAGTTTCTCGATATTGGTGCGCAACAAGACTTCGGGCAAGTCAAGCGTACCGCCTGGCAGCAGATCGAGAAGACCGGCGGCGGGCGGCAACCCGAGGATGTTGAGGATGGAGGGCCTGGCCACGTCGGCATCCACCAGTAGCACTGTCTTGTCGAGCTCGGCGGCAATGCTGATCGCGAGGTTGACCGCGGTGTAGCTCTTCCCCTCGCGTGGCAGCGCGCTGGTCACCATGATCAGGTTGCCGCGCGCCAGGGGTGCCGCGCCGCGGCCCATGGCGTTGGCGATCAACGGGCGCTTGATCAGGCGGAATTCTTCCGAGATACGTGACTTCGGCAGGTCCGGCGTGATGATGTGCTTCGCTGCCAGCCCGCCCAGGTCAATCTGGACCTGCCTGGATACGGGTTGGGGCCGCGTCACCGGATCATCCGCGCCGGACCGCCGCGTCGTGCGACGCGGTGTTTCAGCTGGAGTACTGGAGGCCGGCGCTTTTTCCGGCTCGGCCGCCGCCGGAATCGCGCGCCGATGCTGATCAGGAGGTTGTGCGCCTTCTTCGGGGAATTCCACACCCGCGCGACGCAACATCTGAAGGCGTTTCGCAGCCTGTTCGATTAGGCTCATGGCGACCTCATGCCGGTGACTGAAGCTTGATGTACAGCACCGCGAAACCTATCCCATAAACAAGGAACAATCCAGCCAGCGCCGTCCCGAAGCGATACAGGCTGCGGCGCGCCTTGCGACTGTCATCGGCTGTCTGACTGAAGCTCACCATGCCCAGCAAAGGCAAGCCGGTGGCTTCGCTGAGGGTCCTGCCGTCGTGGAACACCGGCCGCACCTGGGCGGCCACGAAACTGGCCAGCAAGCCGGCGATCAACCCGAACACCAAGCCCCCCGGCAGCAGCGCCAACCGATTGGGGGCGACCGGCGCGGGGTCGACCCGTGGCGGGTCGATCAGCCGGAAATCGGCAACCCCGGAGGCGGACTCAAGCTCGCCGGTCATGCTGGCGGACTCGCGCCTGGATACCAGGCTCTCGAAATTCTTCTTGTTGATCTCGTAATCGCGATTGAGCTGCGCCAACTCGGCCTCAAGTTGCGGGGCCATCTTCAGCATTTCCCGGAGCTTGGCATACCGCGCTTCATACTCGGCGACGCGCGCACGCAACGATGCGGCCTGCGCCTCGTTCTCTCCCAGCGCGATCTTGAGTTTCTGGAAAACGGGGTTGCTGCTCACCACCACCGCCGGCGCTCCCGGGACCACTTTCTTGCGGGTGGCAATTTCCTGCTTGCGCTGGTCTTCCAGTTCCTTGAGGACGCGCCTTGCACCGGTGACGTCGGGGTGTTGCTCGGTATAGCGCTGCAATAGCGAATCGAGGTTGCGCTTCATGGCATCGATGCGCGCATCCAGTTCCGGGGTGGGTGAGCCCGGGTCGCCAGGCGCAGCTTCCGTAGTGGTGCCCGCATCCTCCCCGGCAAGTTGCTTCTTGATGGCATCGCGCGCATTTTCGACTTCGCGCAAGGCGAGCTTTGCAGTATTGAGCTGGTTGCCGATGTCGCTCAGCCGATCCACCCCCGACTTGCCGTCCGCGGTTTGCAGTTCGAGATTACGGAGCTTGAAATCCTTGAGGCGCGCCTCGGCCTCTTCGAGCTTTTTCTCGTAACCGCGAATCTGTTCGTCGATGAACTTCTTCGCGGTGTCGGTATCCTTGCGCTTGTCCCCGAGGCTCGACTCCACAAAAATCGACGTCAAGGCCTGCACCACCCGCTTGGCCCTGTCCGGCACGGTGTCGCGATAGGCCAACGTATACAGGTTGTCGCGGGCGTTTCCCCGCACCTGGATCTGCTTGGTAAGCCTGTCCACCAAAGCATCCTGTTCGGCCTTGTCCTTGCTTCCCAGGTCAAGGTCGGCCATGCGTACCAGCTTTTCCATGTTGGGCCGGGAAAGGAGCGTGCGACTCAACATCATCACCTGCTGCTCCACGTTGGGCTGAACGGCCAGGCCGGCCATCAACGGCTGCAGGATGGATTGCGTATCGACGTAGATGCGCGCCGATGCCTCGTATTTGTCGGGCACCGACATCACGACGACGGCGCCGATCGCACCTGCTATCCAGGTCACGATCATGGCCAGGTGGCGATGCCGCCACATGGAGCGCAGGATCGCCCTGACCTGCCTTAGGATTTCATCCATAAATACGATGCCTGTGACACGATCCCGGCGTCACCGTGTTAAGTCGGCGAGCACCCGTCCGTGGGCCGGTCTTTCAGAACCAGCTTTGCGGGATGATGAGGACATCGCCCGGTTTCATCTCCACATTCGCCGAAACGTCGCCGCGCTTGATCAAGTCCCTGATCCGCACAGCGTATTGCTTGTTGCCGTCCGAGGTCCTGAGAATAGAGGCGCGATTACCGTCCGCAAAATCGGTAATGCCCCCAACCGCGATCATCACATCGAGCAAGGTCATTTTC
Organism: Burkholderiales bacterium; assembly: GCA_947456845.1. Taxonomy (GTDB): domain Bacteria; phylum Pseudomonadota; class Gammaproteobacteria; order Burkholderiales; family JAEUOS01; genus JAEUOS01. The sequence continues at coordinate 5,861 of CANGUJ010000207.1, forward strand.
TGCCGGTACGGGAGGGCCTGCGGCTTGGCCGCCTCGCCGATCACGCGGATTTGCTCGGAATAAGGGCCGACAAAACCGGTAACGATCACCGTCACCACCGGATCGCGGATGAATTTGGCGAGTTCTTTCTCGATGTCCCGGGCGAGGGTGGCCGGGTCCTTGCCCAATGCCTGCAAATCCTCCACGAGCGGCGTGGCGAGCCTGCCATCCGGACGCACAGGCACCGATGTCGACAACTCGGGGTTGCGCCACACCACGATATTGACGGTATCGCCCGGGCCGACAACGTACCGATAATCCGGCGAGGCTGCGCTTTGCGGCGCGGGCGGATAGACGACCGTGGCGCAGCCGCCCGCGCCCAGTGCAAACAGCGCAAGCAAGCAAAGCCGGGCCCAACGGCCGATAGGAATCGCGACTGAGTTGAACATGGTTCCTCCATCTCTCCCAAACATCGTGAATTATCTTCCCTAACCGCCTAATTAAAAAGGGCTTCTTTTCCGTACATGCAATCGATTCTGCGACTATAACATGCCAAACAGCATCCCAAAACCACCCTTTGAGCCGCCAATCAGGATCAACTCTGCGTAACCCGTCCCGGCATAGTCTGAATTCCGCGCTGCGAAGGGCCCGTTATCGTGTTGCAAAATAACAACACTCATGCCCGCGTTCGATTTTTCAATGTTTCACCAATCCGTGGTTCCACACAAGTTATATTGCCGTCGCCGAAACATGGAACCCACAGGTTCCCCAACGGCTGAAACGGGTCAATTCTGAGATCAATCCCGATGCGTGTCGCAATCCGAACGTTCGTTCTTTGCGCCCTGTTCTTGGCCGGGCCGCCGACCTCCTTCGCCACCACAGCGGAAGATTCCGCCATCGCTCAGTTGCGCCTGCTCGCGCAAGCCTACGAACATGGCGAAGGCGTACAGCGCGATCCGGCGCATGCGGCGCGCCTGTATTGCGATGCCGCGCGGGCCGGCGATGTGGAAGCCCAATTCAGCCTGGGCTGGATGCTCGCCAACGGCCGCGGCGTGCAGCGGGATGACCCGCAGGCCGCCTATTTCTTCTCGCTTGCCGCCGCGCAATCGCACCCCCAGGCGCAAAGGATGCTCCGCTTCGTTGGCGAGCCTGCGA
>CANGUJ010000208.1 GCA_947456845.1 Burkholderiales bacterium
CACCGCCCGTGCTGATCGATACCGCCTTGATCTCGATGAGTTCGGGCGCGGCGAGCCAGTTGTTCTTTGTCAGGTTCCTGACGTAATCGGCGACCTTTGCATTGTTGGCCGCCAGCCCGCTGATGGTGACACGCGCCCCGGTCTGCTTCAAGCCGCGCAGATATATTCCTTCCGGCGTGACCTTGACGAGTTCGTCCAGCAGGTGCACCGGGAGGTTGCGATCGCCCTGCAAGTCTTCCACGGCTTTCTGGCGCGCCTTCAGGCCGCGGATCTCATCCTCCAGCTTTGCGATCTCCTTGATGTCGTCGTCGAGCTTCTTGTTTTCGCGCTCGATGAACGCATTGGTGTCGTTTTGAGCCGAAATCTGGGCGCTGATGTATGCCCCGACCGCGCCGATGATCGCCGCCCCGATGCCGGCGACCGCGGCGCATAGGATGTAATACTGGCGCCGGCGCGCCTGCCGCTTGAGTTCGCGGTGCGGAAGCAGGTTGATGCGTATCATTCGTCAAACCTCCGCATCGCCAGGCCGCATGCCACCATCAGGGCGGGCGACTCCGTCGCTAGTTGCTTGGCCTTGACCCGCGACGACAGAGTCATGTTGGCAAACGGGTTGGCCACAATCGTGTTGACCTGCGTGCGGGTAGCGACGATTTCGTCCAGCCCCGGAATGACTGCGCACCCCCCCGCCAGAACGATGTGATCGATTTGGTTGTAGGAAGTGGACGTGAAGAAAAACTGCATCGCCCGGGTCACTTCCTGGGCCAGGTTTTCCATGAACGGCCTGAGTACGTCGCCCTCGTAGCTGTCAGGCAACCCGCCGGTCTTTTTGTTGGATTCGGCCTCCTCAAGAGTCATGCCGAAGGCACGCTGGATGTCCTGGGTGAGATTGTTGCCCCCAAAGGCCTGCTCGCGGTTGTAAATCGCCTGGTTGTTGCGCAGCACCGTCACATTCATCATGTTCGCGCCGACGTCGATAAGTGCGATGGATTGATCGACACCGTTGCCGGGCAACTGTTGTTCGATCATCTCGAAGGCCGTCTGCATCGCGTACGACTCGACGTCCATGACGATCGCTTTGAGGCCTGCCGCCTCTGCGGCAGCCACGCGGTCCTCCACCTTCTCCTTGCGGGAGGCGGCGATGATGACTTCAACCTCTTCGGCACTCGAGGGCGAGGGGCCGACCACCTGGAAATCCAGGTTGACCTCGTCGAGGGCAAAGGGGATGTACTGGTTGGCTTCCGTTTCCACCTGGACTTCGAGTTCCTCCTCGCGCAATCCCGCCGGCACGATGATCTTCTTGGTGATCACTGCCGCTGCCGGCAGCGCCATGGCCACGTTTTTCGTGCGGGTGGCCATTTTTTTCCAGCCGCGCCGCACCGCCTCGGACACAGCCTCAAGATTGGTGATGTTGCCGTCGAGCACGGCGTCCTTGGGGAGCGGCTCGATCGCATAGCGTTCGATCCTGTAGGCCTGCTTGCCCGCATCGGCGACTTCGACCATCTTCACCGATGACGAACTGATGTCGAGTCCGATCAGCGGTTGCGCCTTCGGGTTGAAAATGTCGAACGCCAAAATGTCGTCCCCCAAAAAAGTCTTCCGGCGCCGGAGTTCCAATCACTCAGACAGACACGCGTCCGTCCGCAGCAGTCCTGCCGCGGAGCACCGATATACATGCTGCGATTCAATCCGGCTCAGCGGGCCGCATCCAGGCACCCTTTTGCAACCTTTGCCCAACCGTTAACCAATGTTTGTCCTTTGCGGACAAGCGATTAGCGACACTACTCACAAATTACATTAAATCCTAACAGCAACTGCAAAGCAAGCAAACATGTTTTTCCCTCCCGCGTCATGTGGCGCATTTACCACACAAGCGGTCATGCTTTCGCCATGTTCGGCCAGTGTCTGCGCATATGGGGCCGCTATAATCCTTAAGCGACATAAGCCACGGCGCTTCAAGCCCCTGGAAAATCCGGTTTTTCAATGAAATCATGGCGTTAATAGGGTCGAGGAAGTGGCTCGCGGCGATTGCAGCTATTTGCATCGGGCCGCTCGCAGTTGGCATTCTGATTGTGGTCTTCGCGGTGGCGTGGGCCTATCCCGGGCTCCCTTCGATCTATGCCTTGACGGACTACCAGCCCAAGATTCCCCTTAGGGTTTTCAGCGCCGAAGGCTTGTTGCTCGGCGAGTTCGGGGAGGAACGACGCAACGTCGTGCGCTTCGCCGACGTTCCTGTATTGATGAAACAGGCGATACTTGCCGCCGAGGATGATCGCTTCTACCAGCACGGAGGCGTCGACATCCTGGGCGTGCTTCGAGCCGCCCTATCGAACATCACCAGTCCGGGCCGGCAACAAGGCGCCTCGACGATCACCATGCAGGTCGCGCGCAACTTTTTCATCTCCAGCGAGAAAACCTACACCCGCAAGTTCTATGAAGCGCTGTTGGCGCTGAAAATCGAGTCGACCTTGTCCAAGGACAAGATTTTCGAGATCTACATCAACCAGATCTTCCTCGGCCAGCGCGCCTACGGCTTTGCGTCCGCCGCCCAAATCTACTTCGGAAAGCCCCTGAAACAGATTTCCGCCGCTGAGGCGGCAATGCTGGCAGGCTTGCCCAAGGCACCGTCTGCGTTCAATCCGGTGGTCAATCCGCGCCGGGCCAGGACGCGCCAGGTCTACATCCTCGACCGGATGAAATCACTCGGCTTCCTGACTTCGGAGCAGCATGCCGCGGCGACCAAGGAACCGCTCAATGTCAAGCGCGAAGTCAACGACTTCCCGGTCAAGGCCGATTTCGTAGCGGAAATGGCGCGCCAACTGGCGCTGGAGCGATTCGGTGACGAAACCTATACCCGCGGCTTACGGGTCTACACCACCATCCGCAAGGTCGACCAGGAGGCCGCGCACGCCGGTTTGCGGCGCGCCGTGCTGGACTATGAAAGGCGGCACGGATACAGAGGGCCGGAGGCTTTTGTCGAGCTCAAGTCCGGCAGCGAGGACGAACTTGAAGATGCACTCCAGGACATCAACGACAGCGAGGACCTGATTGCCGCGGTCGTCCTGGAAGCAAGCCCGAAGCTGGTGCGTGCCTACCGCCGTGGCGGCGAGCCGCTGCAGATCAGCGGCGACGGCCTCAAATTCGCGGCCAACGCGCTGACAGACAAGGCGCCGCCCAACCGCCGCATCCGCAGGGGCGCCGTCATCAGGGCAACCCAAGACGAGAAAGGCGCATGGCAAATCATCCAAATGCCCGAGATCGAGGCGGCTTTCGTGTCCATGAGTCCGGAGGATGGCGCTGTCCGCGCGCTGGTAGGCGGCTTCGACTTCAACGTCAACAAATTCAATCACGTCACGCAGGCTTGGCGACAACCCGGTTCAAGCTTCAAACCTTTCATCTATTCCGCATCGCTCGAGCGCGGGCTGACACCGTCCACCCTGATCAACGACGCACCCATCTACATCGACCCCGCGCTGACGGGTGGCCAATTGTGGGAACCCAAGAACTACGACGGCAAGTTCGAAGGCCCCATGCGTATGCGCGCAGCGCTGGCCAAATCGAAAAACCTTGTATCGATCCGGATCCTGCAGCAGATCACGCCGCAGTTCGCGCAGGAATACGTCTCAAGGTTCGGATTCGATGCGGAAAAGCACCCCCCGTATCTGACCATGGCATTGGGCGCGGGCTCGGTGACGCCGTGGCAGATGGTCGGCGCTTACGCGGTATTCTCGAATGGCGGATACCGCGTCAATCCCCACATCATCAGCCGTATCACCGACGACACGGGCAAGGTGCTCGCGGAGGCGAAGCCGGTCAGGGCGGGCGATGAATCCACCCGCGTTATCGATGCGCGTAACGCCTTCATCATGACCAGCATGATGAACGATGTGACGCGCTTCGGTACGGCCGCGCGCGCCGGCGCCATGCTCAAGCGCGCCGACTTGGCCGGCAAGACCGGCACCACCAACGACCACGTGGACGCCTGGTTCGCCGGTTTCCAATCCTCTATGGTGGGCATCGCTTGGATTGGATTCGACCAGCCCAAGAAGATGGGCAGCCAGGAAACCGGCGGCGTCGCCGCGTTGCCGATCTGGATCGCCTACATGCAGAGGGCGCTCAAAGGCGTGCCGGAATCGATGCCTCGACCGCCCGAGGGGCTTATCAACGTGGGGGGCGAGTGGTACTACAGCGAGTTTGCGCCGGGCGAGGGCAGCGTGCAATCCTTGGGCTTGTCGGACGGCACACCGGAGGGCGAAAAAAAGGCGGACGAAATACGCAACTAGCTGCTCAAAAGCCGCTCATGGTCGGCTCCCCGCCACCGTGTACAACCTATCCGAAGCGAACCGCCGCCCCTGACTGCTCGAGGGTGACCCTTGCAAGCAGCGCCTGCAGTAGCTCGCCGCTGCGGGTATCGACCCACCGCTCATCCTGCGGCGCGAAATGAAACCCGCCTGAACGCGCCGCCACCCATATTTGCCTCATTGGCGTCTGGCTGTTGATGACAAGCTTCGAGCCGCCCGCGAATTCGACCTCGAGAATGCCGTCTCCTTTGCGGTCGAGGTCGACGTCGATGTCGGCCGCGTCCAATGCCTCCTCGATGCGGTCGAGGACCTGCCGGCTCAATGCCATGAATTCCGTTTCCGTCATAATCCTTCTTGACCTTACCTGACTGTGGTTGACGTGCGCACTATCTCACTGCTGAGCATCGCCTGCATTCTCGCCGCCTGCGGTCATCGCGGGCCGTTGTACATACCAGGCAAACCGGGCGATCCGGCTTTTGATCGCCAGAATCGCGGTGCGACCCCACGTTCAACTGCGCCCGCAACTGCGCCGGGACCGGGCGCCCTGCCCCCGCGAAATGATAGGGCAAATACAGACGAGGACGGCAATCGATGAGCGGCTTCAGGTTCTTCGAATATCGATCCGGCAGCCTGCACGCCGAAGAAGTGCCGCTGGCCCGCATCGCCTCCGAGTACGGAACGCCCACCTACGTCTATTCGCGCGCCGCGCTGACCGCCGCGTGGCGTGAGTTCACGCAGGAACTTGAAGGGCGCGATGCCCTGGTCTGCTACGCGATGAAGGCAAACTCGAATCTCGCGGTACTCGACACCTTTGCGCGCCTGGGTGCGGGATTCGACATCGTCTCCGGCGGCGAACTCAAGCGCGTTCTTGCCATCGGTGGTGCACCCGGCAAGGTGATTTTCTCCGGCGTGGGCAAGACCGAGGCTGACATCGCACTGGCCCTTGCGCACGGCATCCTGTGCTTCAACCTCGAATCGGCGCCGGAGCTAGACAGGGTGGCAAGTGTCGCGGCCGCGTGTGGCGTGGTCGCGCCCATTTCGATCCGTGTCAATCCGGACGTGGACGCCGGGACACACCCTTACATTTCCACCGGATTAAAGGAAAACAAGTTCGGTGTCGATATCCCGACCGCTGTCGAACTCTATCGGCGCGCCGCGGGCATGCCTGCGGTGAGGATCGTCGGAGTCGATTGCCACATCGGATCGCAGTTGATCGATCCGGCTCCGTTGTACGAGGCTCAGGACAGGATGCTCGCGCTCATCGATGTCTTGGCGGGCTACGGCATCAGCATCAGCCATCTGGACCTCGGCGGTGGATTGGGAATCCGTTACAGCGACGAATCGGCGCCGGATCCCGCAGCCTACATGCGCGAAGTCCTGCGCCGGATCGGAAGTCGCCGCCTGAAACTCATGTTCGAGCCGGGACGGAACTTGGTTGGCAACGCCGGCGTCCTGCTGACGCGGGTCGAGTTCGTCAAGACTGCGCCTGCGCGCAACTTCACCGTCGTCGATGCAGCAATGAACGATCTGCTGCGGCCCTCGCTGTATTCGGCCCATCACGAGATTCTTCCGGTTCGGAAATTGGGTGGGCCGGCGCTGATTTCAGACGTGGTAGGGCCGGTATGCGAATCTGGCGATTTCCTGGGCAAGGGCCGTTCACTCTCTACCGCCCCGGGAGAGCTTTTGGCGGTGATGTCGGCCGGCGCCTACGGCATGGTGATGTCGTCAAATTACAACACTCGGCCGCGAGCCGCCGAGGTGATGGTCGACGGCGACCGTTGCCATCTGGTACGAGAGCGTGAAAAGGTGGAGGACCTGTTCGCGTTGGAGCGCATCGCCTGCTGACCCGCGGCAGGGTCAAAGGGCGCGTGCGCAGGCGACCGCCGACGCCCATGCCCATTGAAAGTTATAGCCCCCCAGCCAGCCGGTGACGTCTACCGCCTCGCCGATGAAATGCAGGCCCGGAACGCGATTGGCCCCAAGCGTGCGCGACGACAGTTCTCGCGTATCGACGCCCCCCAGTGTCACTTCAGCCTTGCGAAAGCCTTCCGTGCCGCTAACCGGGGCACGCCATGCGGAAACGCGGGCAGCAAGCGCGCGCAGTGCGCGGTCAGGAAGATCGGCCATGGGGCGCAGGCGTTCTTCCGCGTGCAACGCGATTGCCGACCAGTGGTCCGCAATGCGGCGCGGCACGTGGGGTGCCAAGTGCGCGGCCGCATGCCCGCGAAAGCGCCCCTTGTGGGCCAGCAGATCATCCCAGTCGAACCCCGGCATCAAGTCGACCTCAACATCATTGCCCTGCGCCCAATAGTTGGAAATCTGCAGGCCCGCCGGGCCGGAGATTCCGCGGTGGGTGAACAGCAGGTCTTCGCGAAAAGTACCGCGCCCGAACGGGCCGCGGCAGGTGATGTCGACCTCGAGGGAAACACCCGCGAGGCCGGTGAAGCCGCTCGTAACCGCGGCGTCGAAGGTGAGCGGCACGAGGCCGGGGCGCGGTTCGATCACTTTGAGCCCAAATTGGCGCGCAGTCCTGAAGGCGAAGTCCGTCGCGCCGGTTTTGGGGACCGACAACCCACCCGTGGAAACCACTACTGAGCGGGCACGCATGGTGCCGGCAGTCGTCTCGAGCACGAAGCCGCCTGCAGCCAGACCAAGCGCCTCGACGCGGG
>CANGUJ010000209.1 GCA_947456845.1 Burkholderiales bacterium
CCCGATTTTAATGACAGTTTGCACCGCCGGGCACCGGTCTGCGCGCACCCGGGCGATGCGGCCAGGGTGCGCGGTCATGCGCAGCGCCCGGCGGCCCACCGGCGTAAGGCTGGCCACGGATTTTGTATTGACAATTGAAACACCGGCGGATATGGTTTGGCATCGCTGGACGAGGCTGTGCTGCGGCGTGGACCGCAAGCCTCGGCAGCCGCTTCGAGGCCCCAATGAACGCTCCCGCCAAGAAAGAAGAACTGCTTGCCGCCAAACCGCGGCGGCGCAAGGCGAGCTTCGCCGACGTCAGCCACGCGGAGGCGTTGCAGCGCGCACGCGACCTCGTGCCTTTCATTCGCTCGCAGGCCGAGCTCACCGAGAAGACCACGCACATGCCGGACACGGTGCTGGAGGCCCTGCATGAAAGCGGGCTGTTCCGCTACCAGCAGCCCAAGATGTTCGGCGGGATGGAGCTGGACTTTCCGGCATTCATGGAGGTGCCGGAGATCCTCGGCCGTGGCTGCGCCTCGACCAGCTGGACCTTCGCCAACCTGAGCTCGCACCACCGCCAACTGGCCCAGTGGCCCATCGAGGCACAGCAGGAGATATGGGGGGAGAACCCGGATGCGCTGATCGCTTCCGGCATCGCCTATGTGCAGGGCGAGGCGCGCCAGGTCGACGGCGGCCTGGTGCTCACCGGCCAGTGGGGATTCTCCTCGGGCGTGGACGTGTCCGAATGGAACATGCTCGCCTGCGTGGTCAAGGAAGAGGGCAAGCCGGTGGACTGGTGCATGTGCGTCGTGCCGCGCGAGGACTACGAGATCATCGACGACTGGCAGACGCTGGGAATGCGCGGCACGGGCAGCCGCAGCGTCAGGTGCAAGGACCTGTTCGTGCCGCAGCATCGCGTGCTCTCGCAGGCGATCAACAAACCCGGCCATGAATTTCCCGGCCTGCGGCATCATCCCAACCCGATGTTCCGTGTCCCTACCAGTGCCCTGGGCGGCAACGGCATCGGTGGTTCCCTGCTCGGCAATGCCCGCGCGGTGCTCGAAGAAACCATCGAGTCGGTCAAGGCGCGCAGCACCAGCTACACGGCGGCAAAGATGCGCGATCTTCCCACCGTGCAGTTGCGCGTCGGGACAGCCGGGGCCAAGATCGACGGCGCTTACGCCTGGATGCATGCGGACTGCGTCGAAGGCTGGAACATGGTCAAGGCGGGCGGCAAGATGGACGTGGCCACCAAGCTGCGCTTCCGGCGCAACAGCGCGATGGCCGTCAAGATGACCAGCGAGGCGGTCGACACGCTGCACGAGATGGCGGGTGCAAACGGCATTTACGACAGGTACCCTATCCAGCGCATGTTCCGCGACGCGCACGCCGCGGTCGGCCATATCGTGTTTTCGATGGACGCGCAAATGACCCCATGGGGGTTGGTGGCCATGGGCGGCGAGGTCAAGAGCCCCACCAGGTAAGCACAAAGGGGCCGCCTCCCCATGCCGCAGGCCGCGGCAACAACAAGATCGTCAGGGAGACAAGCGATGGGACAGGCATGCCGGCGGGCCGCCGGGCTGAAGATCGGGGCGCTCGCGTGCGCGGCGTTTGCGCTAATGGCGGTTGCGGGTCCGGCCGCGGCGCAGGACGCATTTCCGTCCCGACCGATCACCATCATCAACCCGAACGCGCCGGGCGGCTTCGTCGATAACGTCGGTCGCGGCCTTGCGTTGTCGATGCAAAAGGTGCTCAGGCAGCCGGTCCTGATCGTCAACCGGCCCGGTGCCAACGGCGCCATCGGGACTGTCGCCGTGGCCAACGCCGCGCCCGACGGCTACACCCTCCTGCTGAGTTCGCCGTCCTTCCCCACCGTGCCCGCCATCGACGCGCTGTTCGAGCGTCCGCCGTCGTACCAGGTCGCCAGGTTCGTGACGGTGGCGCAGATCACGTCGGACCCGGCGATCTTCATGGTGCATCCAGGCGTGGGCGTCAGGACCATCCAGGAGTTCATCGGGCGCGCCAGGGCGCAGCCCGAGGGTTTCGTGGTCGCCTCTTCCGGCACCTATGGCGCCACGCATCTTCCCGTGGCCATGCTCGAGATCGCCACCGGAATCAGGTTGCGCCATGTGCCCACCAGCGGTGGGGCGCCGGCCATGACCATGATCGTCGGTGGCCATGCCAACGCAGTGGCCTCGGCCCCCAGCGTGGCCTTCCCGCAGGTGCAGGCCGGCAGGCTGGTTGCCCTCGCGCAGACGGGGGCGCGGCGGCATCCCTCCTTCCCGGAGGTGCCGACCTTCAAGGAGGCGGGGATCGACCTCGAGTTTGCCTTGTGGACCTCGCTGTTCGCGCCGGCGGAAACACCGCCGGCGGCCTTGCGCACGATCATGCAGGCGGTGCGTACGGCGGTGCAGGACGAGCAGTTCCGCGGCGCCATGCACAAGGGCAACTCGGCGGTTTCCTACATGGACGCCGAGGAGTATGCCGCCGCGTTCCGTGCCGACATGAAAAAGCTGCAGGACACGGTGCGTTTCATCGGCAAGGTGGCCGACGCCGGCCAGTAGCCGGGCCGGTTGCGGCCCGGCGCAGCCATCAGCCGGCCGCGGACCGGTTGATGGCCGCCCACACCCGACTGGCGGTGAACGGCATGTCGAGCGATTCCACGCCGCGCTCGGCGAGCGCATGCAGAATCGCGCTGACCGTCGAAGGCAGGGCGCCGGTCACGCCGGATTCGCCCGCGCCCTTGACGCCCAGCGGGTTGTTGCGGCAAGGCACCTCGAGATGGCCGATGGCGGGCGCGGGAACCATGCCGGCGCGCGGCATCGGGTAATCCATGAACGAGGCGTTCTGCAACTGGCCCTCAGCATCGTAGGCCAGGCGCTCGCCGAACACCTGGCCCAGGCCCTGAGCCACGCCACCCGTGATCTGGCCTTCGACGATGGTCTGGTTGAGGATCACGCCCACATCGTCGACCGCCGTGTAGCGGACCACACGCACCTCCCCGGTATCCGGATCGACCTCCACCTCGCTGATGTGGCAGCCATTCGGAAAGCTCATCGCCGGCGAGCTGAACTTCGCCACGTTGGAGAGGCCCGCCGGCGTGCCTTCGGGCAGGGGGGGCGCGGACTTGAGCCGCCGCGTGATGTCGAGAATATGGACGGATCGATCCGTGCCGACGATGCGGAACTTGCCGTCGGCGAACTCAAGGTCCGTGTGGGCCGCCTCGAGCAGATGGGCGGAGATCGCCCGGCCTCTGCGAATGGCCTCGTCGCAGGCCAGGGTCGTGGCGCTGCCGGCCATCATGATCGAGCGCGAGGCGACGGTGGCGACGATACCGGGCACCTGGCTGCGGTCGCCGGCCACCAAGCGCACTTTCGACACGTCGAGGCCGAGGTGCTTCGCGATCAGGGGCGGAAAGGTGGCGAGATGGCCCTGGCCCAGGGCTTGCGCTCCGGTATGCAGGCGCACGCTGCCGTCCTCGTCAAAACGCAGGTCGGCCGGTTCCTCGAGAATGCCGCCGGCCACTTCCAGGAAGCAGCACAGGCCGATACCGCGCAGCTTGCCGGCGGCGGCGGAGCGGGCGCGCCGGCTGTCAAAGCCTTCCCAGTCGGCCAACGCGAGGGCGCTCTTGAGCACGGCCGCGAAATCGCCGCTGTCGTAAACCTGCCCGTTGGGTGCGCCGTAGGGCATGGCGGAGGCGGGAATCAGGTTGCGCCGGCGCATCTCGGCCCGATCCAGGCCGAATTTCGCGCTTGCCCCGTCGATTAGACGTTCCAGCATGTAGATCGCCTCGGGCCGGCCCGCGCCGCGGTACGGCCCGAGCGGCGCCGTGTTGGTGAAAACCGCCCGGGAGCGCATGCGGATCGAAGGAATCCGGTACACGCTCGACAGGCAGTTCTTGGTGTTGTTGGTGGCGACGATGGCGACGTAGCAAGTGGTGTAGGCGCCCAGTCCCACCCGGACGTCGGCGCGCACGCCGAGGATGCGGCCGTCGCGGTCGAAGGCCATTTCGCCCTTGAGCTTGCTGTTGCGGCCCATGGTGTCGCCGAGGAAACCTTCCGTGCGGCTGGCGGCCCACTTGACCGGGCGGCCCACCGCCCTGGCGGCGAAGAGTACCGCCGCATACTCCGGATAGGTCTGCACCTTCACCCCGAAGCCGCCGCCCACGTTCGGCGTGAGCACGCGCAGCTTCTCCGGCGCGATGCCGAAGACGGCTTCGGCGAGCATCTTGCGCACCAGCATCACGCCCTGGGTGCTGGCGATGAGGGTACCGGTGTCCGTCGCCCGGTCCCAGTGCGCGTTGCACGCGCGCGTCTCCATCGGGCTTGCCGCCAGCGGCGGGTCGTCGAGTTCCACGGTTTCGACATGGAAGGCCGAGGAGAAGGCGTGGTCTGACGCCGCGGCATCGCCGTCCTCCCAATCGAGTGCGACATTGCCGGGACAGTCAGGCCAGACGGCCGCGGCGCCCGGCACCAGCGCGGCCTCGATGCTGCTGGCCACCGGCAGCGCTTCGAGATCGGCGTCGACGTCCGCGGCGGCGTCGGCGGCGACCGCCGCCGATTCGGCCACCACCAGCGCAATCGCCTCGCCCACATAGCGCACCGTGTCCCAAGCCAGGGGCGGCATGCCGGCCTGGTACATGGGTTTGCCGTCGCGGCTGTTGAAGGTGGCCATCGGCGGGATCCTGCCGATGCCGGCATCCCGCATGTGCGCACCGGTGATCACCGCATGCACGCCCGGCTGCCGCAATGCCTTGGCGGCGTCGATGCCGCGAATGCGTGCGTGAGCCAGGGGCGAACGTACAAAGCACCCATGCAACTGGCCCGGCAGCTCGATGTCATGGGTGTAGGACCCGCGGCCCTGTACGAGGGCGGCGTTTTCGTCGAAATCGCCGGCGCGACCGGCGCCGAATCGCAAAGCGTCGAAGTTCATGGCGGTATCTCCTGGCGTGTTGTTGACCGGACTGTCAGAGTTCAGTGTATTTCTTCGCGCTGCCGCGTGCGAGCTCGACCGGGTATTTGCGCGCATTGATCGCCAACTTGCGGTGCGCGGCTTGCACCAGGTCTATGCCCAGCTTGTCGGTCAGGTTCAGCAGATATAGAAGCACATCGGCAGCCTCGAGCGCGACGGCGTCGATTTTCTCGGCCGGCAGTTCTCGGCTTTGCTGGTCGGTGAGCCACTGGAAGTGTTCGAGGATCTCGGCGGCCTCAATGGAGAGCGAGCAGGCCAGGTTCTTGGGAGAGTTGAACTGTTCCCAGTCGCGCTCGAGCGCGAAGTGGCGGATGGCGGCGACCAGGCGGCCGAGTTCGGGCCCGAGCTCGGGACGGGGATCGGCGTTCATGGGTTGAGCGCCACCTGAAGCTCGTCGATGATCCTGAAGCGCCAGCGAGGCGGCCGCACCGTCGGCCCGGCGCGTTCGAAGTTCGGGAAACGGGCGAGAAGCTTGCCGAAAGCGAGCGTGGCCTCCATGCGCGCAACCGCGTTGCCCGCGCAGGTGTGGATGCCGTGCCCGAAGGCGATGTGCCGGTTCGGCGTGCGTCCCACGTCGAACTTCTCGGCATCCGGGAACTGGCGCTCGTCATGGTCGGCGGATCCGATGCCCAGGTGGAAGAAGGTGCCCGCCGCGAACTTCTCTCCGCCGATCTCGCACTCGGCCAGCGCCTTGCGGTTGCCGATCTGCAGCGGGCTTTCGAAGCGCAGCATTTCCTCGATCGCGGTGCGCAGCAGCGCAGGGTCCGCGACAAGGCGTGCTTTCTGGTCCGGAAAACGCAGCAGGAGATCGATGCCGTTGGTGATGAAGCTGGTGGTGGTGTCATGTCCCGCGTTGAGCATGAAGATGCAGTTGTGCAGGATCTCGTCCTCGGCCAGGCCGCTGCCGCCATCGTGCTCGCGGATGAGCATGTCGAGAACGTCGGGCTGGTCTGCGGGAATGCCGCGCCGGCGCTTGGCGGCGATGAGATCGCGCAGGTAGGCCTTGAAATCGAGCACCGCCTGGTTGCCCGCCGCGAGTTGCTCGGGGGTACGCACCGGTTCGAGCCCGCCCAGGATGACCGATGCCCAATGCCGCAGGGGTTCGCGCTCCTGCCCGGGCACACCGAGCAGGTCGCATACCAGGTCGAGCGGAATGACCAGGGCGAATTCGCTCAAGGCGTCGATGCGCCCGCGTTCGGCGGCGCGGTCCAGCAAGGCATCGACATTGGCGGATACCCCGGCTTCCATGCGTTTCATCGCCTGGGCCGAAAAAAAGGGTGACAGCAGCTTGCGCACCCGCGTGTGCGCGGGCGGGTCGTTGAAAACCAGCGATGTCGTGTGATGCTCGTAAAGCGGGGACGGCCCGAACTTGGGCAGGAAATCGACCCGTTTGTCTGAGCTGAAGCGCTGCGCGTCGGTCATGACCGCCCGCACATGTTCATAGCGCGACAGGAACACCGAACCGTCCGGCTGATGGCACAGGGGATCGCTGTCGCGCAAATGGCGATAGGTGGGATAGGGGTCCTTCGCGAAGGCGGCATCGGCCTGCGCGAGAACGAATTTTGCTGCGGGTTGAGGCAATCGCTTCTCCACCAGTACATTCGATCCTCGCCTAGTTTCGCATGATCGGCGCTGCCCCGGTCGAAGCCTCGAGGTTATCGCGCCGGGCCGGCACGGTTGTCTATACACGGATCGCCGGAATGGGCGTTCGGCGCCCGGGGCGGCGACAATGCGAAAATCAACAGCAGCCGCTTGGGCGCAGCCCGCGCGTCGCGGCGTAGCCGTTCGGTCGATATGCCGCCCGCACCGGGCCCGGCAACCGGGAAAGTCCGTTCATGAACCAAGAAAACCCTGTGTCTACCCCTGCCGAATCCACCGTTCCGCGCAGGCACGGCATCATCGGCTGGAGCATAGCGCTCGTGGTCGCGCTGGGCGGGGCGGGCGCTGCCTACTACTTCACCA
>CANGUJ010000210.1 GCA_947456845.1 Burkholderiales bacterium
GCATCCGTGACGCGACGACCGCCAAGGCGATCGCCGGGATTGCCGACGCGGTGGTGATCGGCAGCCGTATCATCCAGGAGATGGAATCCTCGCCGCCTGGCGAAGAGGTGGAGCGCGCGGCCGCCTTCATCGCCGGCATCCGGGGCGCGATCGACGAACTGGCGGCCTGACCGCCGGCCAACCGAGGGGAAACACGTGAGCTGGATCGACAAGCTGCTGCCGCCCAAGATCAATCGTGCTGACGGCGGGCCGAAGAAGACCTTTCCGGAAGGCTTGTGGGTCAAGTGCCCGGCCTGCGATGCCGCGCTCTACGGATCGGATCTGGTCAACAATGCCCATGTCTGCCCGAAATGCTCGCACCATCATCGCATCGGCGCCCGTGCGCGGCTCGACCTGCTGCTCGACGCCGATGGCCGGTTCGAGGTTGGCGCCGATGTCCGCCCGGTGGATTCCCTCAAGTTCAAGGACAGCCGCAGGTATCCCGAGCGGCTCAAGGAAGCTGCCGAGGCAACCGGTGAAACAGACGCTCTGGTGGTTCTGCAGGGCTCGATTCTCGCGGTCCCTGTGGTCATGGCGGCCTTTGAATTCGATTTCATGGGCGGGTCGATGGGATCGGTGGTCGGTGAGCGTTTCGTGCGTGGCGTCGAACTGGCGGTCGAGCAGAAACTGCCGTTCGTGTGTTTTGCGGCCAGCGGCGGCGCCCGCATGCAGGAGGGACTCTTTTCCCTGTTTCAGATGGCCAAGACGACCGCATCGCTCACCCGGCTTTCGGCGCGCAGACTGCCTTTCATCTCGGTGTTGACCGATCCCACCATGGGCGGGGTGTCGGCCAGCTTCGCATTCGTGGGCGACGTGGTCATTGCCGAGCCCGGCGCGTTGATCGGCTTCGCCGGCCCGCGCGTGATCGAGCAGACGGTGCGTGAAAAGCTGCCGGACGGTTTCCAGCGCGCCGAGTTCCTGCTCGAAAAAGGCGCCGTCGACATGATCGTCGACCGACGCGAACTGCGCGCCCGCCTGGCGCGCCTTCTGGCGCTGTTGCAGAACCTGCCGGCGGAAGCCATCGCCGCCTGAGCACCGGCCGGGCGCGCCGCCAAGAGGCATCGGCGGCGTCCTTGACGTGCATCAAATGCCTCCGCCCTCGGCGGCGCTATCGTGCGATCTCGGTTCGATACAGATGGAGACAAGCGATGCTCGACGCCAGCCAACTCGGCGCTATTTCCCGGCAACTTTCGCGGCGTGCCGAAGAGCTGCGCGAGCAGATTCGCGGCAAGCTGGGTGAAGCGGCCGACGCCGCTTTCTCCACCGATCACCAATGGAGCGACTCCGGCGCGGCGCTTGCAGAGGCGGGCGTCGAGTACGCCGAGGCGCAGCGCGACATTGTCGAGTTGCGCGCCATCCTGATGTCCCTGCCGCGTATCGAGGAAGGCACCTACGGCACCTGCGTCGATTGCGGCGTTGACATTCCGGCCGCCCGGCTCATCGCGCAACCGGCGGCACTGACCTGCGTGGGCTGTCAATCCATGCGTGAGCGACGCGGCCAGGTCTCGATGACGGCATAGCTCGGACATTCGACCGCACGCGGCCGGCGCGGGCCGGGGCGTGTGGGTAACCGCCGCAGTTGAGGGATAATCGGAGGCTGCGCGCCAGTTACTGCGCGGCGTCATTCTTCCCCTCGTCAGCCGTCCTCCAATTGCCCGCCCAAACTTGCTCCCAACCGGGGCCCGATGCTTCGCTCGCGGCTTGGCTCGCCTATATCGAACGCCTGCATCCTCAGGGGATCGCCCTCGGGCTCGACCGGGTCGCGACGGTATGGCAGCGCATGGCGACCCGCCTTGCATGCACCACCATCGTGGTGGGAGGCACCAACGGCAAGGGTTCGACCTGCGCCATGCTAGAGGCCGTGTTGCGGGCGGGCGGCTATCGCACCGGGCTGTATACCTCGCCGCATCTGATCAGTTTCAACGAACGCGCCCGCATTGACGGTCGCGAAGTCGATGACGCCGTGCTGGTGCGCGCCTTCGCCATGGTGGAGGACGCGCGTACCCGGGCGCCCGAGGTCGCGCTGACCTACTTCGAATTCACCACCCTGGCGGTGCTGCGCGTCTTCGCCGATGCCGCGCTCGATTGCGCGATCCTCGAAGTGGGCCTGGGCGGCAGGCTGGACGCGGTCAACATCATCGACGCGGATTGCGCCATCCTGGTGAGTGTAGACCTCGACCACCAGGAGTATCTCGGCGACACGCGCGAAAAAATCGGCTGGGAAAAGGCGCACATCTTTCGCGCGGGCAGGCCGGCCATCGTTTCGGACCCCCAGCCTCCGTCCACCGTATCCGAGGTGGCCGGGCGGATCGGCGCGCGCCTGCTCCTGCTCGGCCGCGACTTCGGCTATGCCGGGCAGCACGATGCGCAGGTGCAGCAGTGGAAGTTCTGGTACGCGGGCGGCGCGCAGCCGGTCACCCGCAACGGGCTTTCCTATCCGGCGCTGCGCGGTGCGAACCAACTGCTCAATGCCTCGGCGGCGCTGGCCGCCCTCGAGGCATTGCGTGACCGCTTGCCGGTGCCCATGCAGGCCATACGCGAAGGACTGATCAGCGTCGAGTGGCCGGGCCGATTCCAGCTCCTCCCCGGTCGACCCGTGGTGGTACTCGACGTGGCCCACAACCCGCATGCCGCGGCCGTGCTGGCCGAGAACCTTTCCAACATTGGATTTGCCTCCTATACCCATGCCGTCTTCGGCATGCTGGCCGACAAGGATGTCGCCGGCGTGGTGCGCCTGCTGAAAGGCAAGGTCGATGTCTGGCATGTGGCCGGCCTGCCGGGGCCGCGCGGCATGAGCGCCTCCGACCTGGCGGCGGTGTTACGCGCTTGCGGGGTGGAAGGCGAAGTACTGGCGTATGCCGACCCCGCGCAGGCCTATGGTGGCGCGGCGGTCCGCGCGGGTGAGAATGATAGAATTATCGCGTTCGGTTCTTTCCTGACCGTTGCCGGCGTCATGCGAGCCTTGAATCGCCCGACCAGAGCTTGAGGCCACATCGCCATGGCATCCAGCGTTCCTTCCGAACCGGAAAGTTCCACGCTCAAGCGCCGCGCCCGGCGCCGGCTGGTCGGGTCCATAGCGCTGGTACTCATCGCCGTGATCGTCTTGCCGATGATCTTCGATGAGGAAAAAAAGCCGCTCGACCAGGACGTCTTGGTCCAGATTCCCAGCCAGGACGCCGTGACGGTGCGGCCATCCGACGGCAAGGGCAGGAGCTTCGAACCCAAGGAACCCCGGACGCTTCCGCCCGATGCCCCTGCGCGTGCGGAAGGTACGGTCGCCCCGCCTGCTCCGCCTCCAGGCCCAGCCGCACCGGCCGATTCCGCAAAGCAGGTGCCCGCGGCGAAGGCGGGCGCCAGGTCCGACACTGAGCCGGCGCCTGGCGCCGAGGCCCGGAAGGTAGCGAAGGCTGAGGCGGTGATGGAGCCCAGGTCCGCGCCCAAGGCCGAAGGCAAGGCAGTCCCCACGGCCGAGGAGGCGCGGGTCAAGGCGATCCTCGATGATGCGATGGCCAAGGAAACGGCGGCGAAAGAGACTGCGCGGAAGGAGTCGACCGCAGGCTTTGCGGTACAGATCGGCGCCTTCGCCGGCGAAGACAAGATTCGCGAAGCGCGCGAAAAACTCGGCGGTGCCGGTTTCAAGAGCTACACCGAAAAGCTCGATACCAAAGACGGCGAACGCACCCGCGTGCGGGCCGGCCCGTTCGCGAGCCGCGAGGCCGCGGAGGCGGCCCGCGACAAGATCCGCGCGCTGGGTTTTTCCGGCGCGGCCGTGGTCGCGAAATAGTCGAAAATGACCGCATTCGACTACGCCGTCCTGGCGATCCTGCTCATTTCGATCATCGTTTCGGTCCTGCGTGGACTGGTGCGCGAAATACTTTCGCTGATCGGCTGGGTGGCCGCTTTCGTGGTCGCCAGCATGTTCGCCGAGAGCCTCGCGCCGCACCTGAGCATGCTGCCTTCCCACCCGGTGCTGCGCACCATCGCGGCCTTCCTGCTTCTGCTGCTCGGCATGGCACTCGGCATGGCCATCCTCAACTGGGGCATCATGCGCGCAATCCAGGCGGCAGGCTTGACCCTGGCGGACCGCGGCCTGGGCGGGCTGTTCGGGCTGGCGCGCGGCGTGGTCATCGTGCTCGCGCTGGTGATGGTGGGCGGCATGACCAAATTGCCGCAAATGGATTTCTGGAAGAACGCCATGTTCAGCCCGCTTGCCGAGACGGCGGTCAAGACGGTCAAGGCATGGCTGCCCGCGGACATCGCCGGCAAGATAAAATTCTGATTTAACGCGGTACCCTTACTCGCGGAGTGCATCATGTGCGGAGTCGTCGGCGTCGTCGCGAAAACCCCCGTCAACCAGCTTCTGTATGACGGTTTGCTGCTGCTGCAGCATCGCGGACAAGACGCGGCCGGGATCGCCACGGCGAGCGGCAAGTCCTTCTATCTTTACAAGAGCATGGGTTTGGTGCGCGACGTGTTCCGCACCCGCAACATGCGCGACCTTCCCGGTAACATGGGCATCGCCCATTGCCGCTATCCCACTGCAGGGTCTTCCAACAATCCTGCCGAGGCGCAGCCCTTCTACGTCAATTCCCCGTTCGGGCTGACGCTTGCGCACAACGGAAACCTGACCAACTCGGCGGAACTGAAGGAGGACATGTACCGCCAGGATCTGCGGCACATCAATACCGACTCTGACTCCGAGGTCCTTCTCAACGTGCTGGCGCACGAACTCGAGCGCGCCACCCACAACTTCAAGCTCGATCCATCCGCGGTGTTCCAGGCGGTCTCCCGGGTGCACGAGCGGGTGCGCGGCGCGTATGCCGTGGTGGCCATGATTTCCGGCTACGGGTTGCTTGCCTTCCGCGATCCGTTCGGCATCCGTCCGCTTTGCCTGGGGCGTGCCGACTTCGGCAACGGCACCGAGTACATGGTCGCTTCCGAATCGGTGGCGCTCGAAGGCCTGGGTTTCGAGTTCGTGCGGGACGTGCTGCCCGGCGAGGCCATCTACATCACCATGGACGGCAACCTGATGGCGCAGCAGTGCACGGCGCGTCACTCGCTCAATCCCTGCATCTTCGAGTATGTCTACATGGCGCGGCCTGATTCATCCATCGACGGGGTGTCGGTGTACGCCGCGCGCCTGAAACTGGGGGAGTTTCTGGCGCATAAGCTCGGCAGCATGGGGCTCACCGGCAAGATCGACGTCGTCATGCCCATACCGGACTCCAGCCGCCCGGCCGCCATGCAACTGGCCATGAAGCTCGGGCTCAACTACCGCGAGGGCTTCATCAAGAATCGCTACATCGGGCGCACCTTCATCATGCCCGGGCAGGCCCTGCGCAAGAAAACCGTGCGCCAGAAACTGAACGCCATCGGTGTCGAGTTCAAGGGCAAGAACGTGCTGATCGTCGACGATTCGATCGTACGCGGCACCACTTCGCGCGAGATCGTGCAGATGGCCCGCGAGGCCGGCGCCAACAAGGTCTACTTCGCCTCCGCCGCACCGCCGGTGCGCTTTCCGAACGTGTACGGCATCGACATGCCGACCCGGCACGAACTCATCGCCACCGGTCGCTCGGACGAGGAGATCGCCCGTGAGATCGGCGCCGACGAGTTGATCTACCAGGATCTCGATGCCCTCGAGCGGGCCGTGCGCGAACTCAATCCGCGCCTGTCGAGTTTCGAGACCTCCTGCTTCTCCGGCCGCTACGTCACCGGCGATGTCACCACCGAATACCTGAGCGGCGTGGAACTGCGGCGAGATCAGCATCGCGACAACGCCCGCGGGGATGACGAAGAGCCGCAACTCGGCCTGAATTTAGCGGCTGCGTGAAGGCGGCGGCGCGCCCACCGGTATCGGGCTTCCGGGCCGGCGCCGCTGGGCAGCCTGGTTGCCGCCGTGTCGGCTGGCGATAGGCGCGAACTCGACCGTTTGCCTCACCCCGGCGCGGGCCGATCCCGCGTGGATTTCCGGGCGCGATGCGGCTGGCCCCGGGGGTATAATGAATGGTGCGCCGATTTGAGCATCAGCTTGCGGGCGCGGGAGGTTGATCCAACCTGCCAATAAATGCGGCTAAAGCGTGGCCAAGAATTCCTTGAACCCGTTTCGGCCGACATGTGGCGAAACGGGTTTTTCATTTGCGAAAGATTGTCCGATGAGCGAAGAGTACGAGTACGGCTTTGACACACGGGCGGTGCGGGCCGGGCAGCACCGCAGCGAGTTCAACGAAAACTCCGAGGGCCTGTATCTCACCTCGAGTTTTGTGCACGAATCCGCCGCCATGGCGGCAGAGCGCTTCGCCAACCGTGCGCCGGGCAACGTGTATTCGCGCTTTACCAATCCGACGGTGGATGCGTTCGGCGAGCGGCTCGCCGCACTGGAAGGGGCCGAAGCCTGCGTGGCCACCAGTTCCGGCATGGCGGCGGTGCTCACCTGCGCGATGGGTCTGCTCAAGGCGGGCGACCATGTGATCTGCTCGAACGCCGTCTTCGGCAGCGTGATCACGCTGTTCGAGAAAAACCTCGGGCGGTTCGGCGTTGCCACCACTTTCGTGTCGCCGAACAAGGTGGATGAATGGACGGCGGCCGTGCGGCCCAACACGAAGATGCTGTTCGTCGAGACCCCCTCCAACCCGATGATGGAGATCTCCGATATCGCCGCGTTGAAGCAGGTGGCGGTCAAGGCCGGCGCGCTGCTGGTGGTCGACAACTGCTTCTGCTCGCCGGCGATCCAGCGGCCGTTCGATCTCGGCGCCGACATCGTCATCCACTCGGCCACCAAGTTCCTGGATGGCCAGGGCAGGGTGCTGGGGGGCGCCGTGCTGGGCAGGCGTGAGCTTGTGATGGGCGAGATCTACGGCTTTCTGCGTAC
>CANGUJ010000211.1 GCA_947456845.1 Burkholderiales bacterium
GAAACGCCGCCGAGGGCACGCAGCCGACCGTCACGCGGCCGGACTGGCGCGCCGCGATCTCGGTGATGCCGAGGGTGGCGGCCTGCAGGTCGTCATAGGCGCCGCGCGCGCGTTCCAGGAAGGTGCGGCCCACGCCGGTGAGTTCGACCTCGCGCGTGGTGCGGTTGAGAAGCCGCACCCCGAGCGAGGTCTCGAGGCGCTCGATGCGGCGCGACAGCGCCGGCGGGGAGAGATGGATGGCATCGGCCGCTGCGCGGAAACTGCCGCGTTCGGCGACGGCGATGAAGGCGTGCAGTTCCTGCAGGTCGAAATTGATGCGTTCCATGCAATGATCGTAGCAAAAATTGCACTTCCGTATACGCGGCCGATGGTTCAAGATATGTGCATCGGCGCGGCCGGCCCGGCGGCGCGGCCCGCGCGACGCGGCGTACCGCCCCCCGCGAACGGCGCCCTCCATCACCGGAAACCGCATGAGCATCCCCAACCTGCAGGAATGGATCGGCCGCACCGAGACCATCGAAGACACCGTCACCGCCACCCCGGTGGCCGCCCTCTCGGCCACCCTGGACTGGCCGGCGCAGCGCCCGCCGGCCGGCACCCCCCTGCCTTGCCTGTGGCACTGGCTGTACTTCCTGCCGCTGGCGCCGCAGTCCGAAATCGGGCCGGACGGCCACCCGCGGCGCGGCGGGTTCCTGCCGCCGGTGCCGCTGCCGCGGCGCATGTGGGCCGGCAGCGATTTCACCTTCCATGAACCCCTCCTGGTCGGCGACCGCCTGGCGCGCACCTCCACCATCGTGGAGGTTAACGAAAAATCGGGCCGCACCGGCAGCCTCATCTTCGTCAAGGTGCGCCACGAGATCCGCAGGAACGGCGCGGCCGGGGTGGCGCTGACCGAGCACCACAACATCGTCTACCGCGACGCGCCCAGGCCGACCGATGTGGCCCCGCCCCCCACGCCGGCGAGCGCCGCATCGGCCTGGGAGCGGCGCATCAAGGCCGACGACGTGCTGCTGTTCCGCTATTCGGCGCTCACCTTCAACGGCCACCGCATCCACTACGACCGCAAGTACGTGACCGAGGTCGAGGGCTACCCGGGCCTCATCGTGCACGGCCCGCTCATCGCCACCCTGCTCATGGACCTGCTGCGCCGGCAGATGCCGGACGCGCAGGTGGCCAGGTTCGAATTCAAGGCGGTGCGCCCGACCTTCGACATCAACCCCTTCTCTGTGCACGGCCTGCCCGCGCCGGACGGCGGGAGCGTGCGCCTGTGGGGGCGCGACCATGAAGGCTGGCTCACCATGGACGCCACCGCCACCCTGGCCTGACGCCGCGGCACGCCAATAGCTACCGACCCGAGGAACCAACCATGGCTGCAAGCATCATCGACTCGAGGATCTTCGGCGACATCTTTTCCGACGCGCGCATGCGAGCGGTGTGGTCCGACGAGAACCGCACCGCCAAGTACCTGGACATCGAGCGCGCGCTCGCCAAGGTGCAGGGCGCGCTGGGCCTCATTCCGAAGGAGGCGGCCGACGAAATCGTCAAGGCCTGCGACATCGGCAGGATCGACTGGGCCACGCTCAAGGCCAAGACCGAGCAGATCGGCTACCCGATCATCGCGGTGGTCAACCAGATCAACGCCAACTGCCGCGACAGGCTGGGCGAGTACTGCCACTGGGGCGCCACCACCCAGGACATCACCGACACCGCCACCGTGCTGCAGATCCGCGAGGCGCTCGCGCTGGTGGAATCCGACCTGGCCGAGATCTCCGCGTCGCTCGCCGCGCTGGCGAAGAAACACCGCGACACGCCGGTGATCGGGCGCTCCAACCTGCAGCAGGCCACGCCGATCACCTTCGGCTACAAGATGGCCTCCATCCTCGCGGGCATCGAGCGCCACCGCGAGCGCCTGCGGCAGTTGAAGCCGCGCGTGCTGGTCGGCGAATTCGGCGGCGCCTCGGGCACGCTGTCCTCCCTGGAAAAGGGCGCGATGGAAACCCAGGCCGGCCTGATGGAGGAACTGGGCCTGGGGCAGCCGCTGATTTCCTGGCACACCGTGCGCGACAACTTCGCCGAGGTGGGCGCCTTCCTGGGGCTGGTGGGCGGTTCGCTGGGCAAGATCGCCATGGACGTCAAGCTGATGATGCAGACCGAAGTCGCCGAGGTGTACGAGCCGTTCGCGCCCGGGCGCGGCTCGTCGTCGACCATGCCGCAGAAGCGCAACCCGATCTCGTGCCTCTACATCCACGCCAACATCTCGGTGGTACGCCAGCATGCCGCCGCCCTGATGGACGCGATGGTGGCCGACCACGAGCGCTCCACCGGTCCGTGGGAGATCGAATGGGTGGCCATGCCCGAGATCTTCTGCCTGATGTCGGGGGCCCTCAAGCAGGCCAGGTTCATCCTCGCGGGGCTCGAGGTCGACGCCGCGCAGATGCGCCGCAACATCGACCTGACCCACGGCCTGGTGATGTCCGAAGCCGTGATGATGGGGCTGGGCCCCTACATCGGCCGCGAATACGCGCATGACCTGGTGTACGACCTGTGCCGCCAGGCGCTCGCGGAAAAGCGGCCGCTGATCGACATCCTGGCCGCCCATCCGGAGATCGTCAGGCATGTCGACCGTGCGACACTGGAATCCTTCTGCGACCCGATGATGAACCTCGGGCAGGCGGGGGTCATGGTCGACCGGGTGTTGAACAGCCTGGAATAGGCGCGCCGAAAGGGCGTTGCCCGTGGCACCGGCCCGTGCAAGGCCCGTCTGTCATTGCGCGGGCGCTTTCGCTTCAAGGAGGCAGGTATGAAACGTCGTCATTTCCTCGCAGCCGCCGCCGGCCTGCCGTGGCTGAACAACGCGCGTGCGCAGGACAAGTACCCGTCCAGGCCGATCCGGCTGGTGGTGCCGTTCGCGCCGGGCGGCAGTTCCGGCATCGTCGCGCGCGCGTTCGCCGCCGAGATGTCCAAGGGGCTCGGGCAGGAAATCATCATCGACAATCGCCCGGGCGGGGCCGGCAACATCGCCATGGAGGCGGTGGCCAAGGCGGAGCCGGACGGTTATACCCTGATCCTCGGGCACATCGGCTCGCTGGCGATGAACCCTTTCATGTTCGCCAGGCTGCCGTTCGACACCAACCGCGACTTCGCGCCGGTGTCGCTGTTCGCCAAGGTGCCGAGCATCTTCGTGGTCAATGCCAATGTTCCGGTGAAGAACCTCAAGGACATGCTGGAGTACTGCAAGGCCAACCCGGGCCGCGTGTACTACGGCTCGGCGGGCAACGGCAGCGCGGGGCACCTGGCCTTCGAATACCTGAAACTCACCACCGGGATGGACATCCAGCATGTGCCCTACAAGGGGACCGGACCGCAATTGACCGACCTCATCGGCGGGCAGCTGCAGGCCTCCTCGGCGGGCACGCCGCCGCTGATGCCGCATGTGAAGGCCGGCAAGCTGCGGGTGTTCGCGGTGGGCACCACCCGGCGCCTGCCCGAACTGCCGGATGTGCCCACGGTGGCCGAGCAGGGCTATCCGGGCTTCGAGACCGTGCAGTGGTACGGGCTGAACGCGCCGGCCAAGGTGCCGGCGGCCATCATCAAGCGCCTGGCCGACGAGGCGGGCAAGGCGGCCAGGTCCAGGGAGGTGCAGGAGCGCTTCGCGGGCGACAGCACCGAGGAGATCGGCTCGACGGCCGCGGAATATGCGGAGTTCATCAGGAAGGAGCAGGCGCGCTGGAGCGTGGTGGTCAAGGCCGCGAAGATCAAGGCGGATTGAGCCGCGCAAGCGTTCTCGCCGGGAAAAAACGAGGAGCCGGGGTTGTCGAAATCGTATGACGTGATCGTGGTCGGGGGCGGCAACGCCGCCCTGTGCGCGGCGCTGACGGCGCGCGAGGGCGGCGCCCGCGTGCTGCTGCTGGAGGCGGCGCCGCGGGCATGGCGCGGCGGCAACACCATGCATACGCGCAACCTGCGCTGCATGCACGACGCGCCGCAGGGTGTGCTGACCGTAGCCTATCCGGAGGAGGAGTACTGGCAGGACCTGAAGAAGGTGACCGGCGGCATCACCAACGAGCACCTGGCGCGCATCGCGCTGCGCGAATCGGCCACCTGCCGCGACTGGATGAAAAAGCACGGCGTGCGCTTCCAGCCCTCGCTGTCGGGCACCTTGCACCTGTCGCGCACCAACGCGTTCTTCATGGGCGGCGGCAAGGCGCTGGTCAACGCCTATTACCGCAGCGCCGAAGCCATCGGCATCGAGATCCGCTATGGCGCCGCCGTCACCGACATCGAGGTTCGCGACGGCGTGTTCGAGGCGGTCAGGGTCGGCGGCGAGCGCATCGAAGGTGCCGCCTGCGTGGCCGCCAGCGGCGGCTTCGAATCCAACCTCGACTGGTTGCGGGAAGCCTGGGGCCGGAACGAGGCGGGCGAGTGGCCGTCGGACAATTTCATCATCCGCGGCACCCGCTACAACCAGGGCGCGGTGCTGCGCGCGCTCCTCGACCGCGGCGCCGACGAGATCGGCGACCCCACCCAGTGCCATTGCGTGGCCATCGACGCGCGCGCGCCCAAGTACGACGGCGGCATCGTCACCCGGCTGGATTGCGTTTCGCTGGGGCTGGTGGTGAACAAGCATGTCAGGCGCTTCTACGACGAGGGCGAGGACTTCTGGCCCAAGCGCTATGCCATCTGGGGGCGCCTCACCGCGCTGCAGCCCGGCCAGATCGCCTATTCGGTGATCGACGCCAAGGCGATCGGCCGCTTCATGCCGCCGGTGTTCCCGGGCGAGCGCGCCGACAGCCTGCGCGAATTGGCGCGGAAACTGGGCATCGACCCGGCGGCCTTCGAGGCGACGGTGCTTGAATACAACGCCGCCTGCCGGGTCGGCACCTTCGACCATGCGGTGCTCGACGACTGCCGCACCGAGGGCCTGACCCCGCCCAAGACGCACTGGGCCCGCCCGCTCGACACCGCGCCGTACTACGGCTACGCGCTGCGGCCCGGCATCACCTTCACCTATCTCGGCGTGAGGATAGACGACCGCATGCGCGTGCATTTCGGCGGTGCGCCCAGCCCCAACCTGTTCGCCGCCGGCGAGATCATGGCCGGCAACATCCTCGGCAAGGGCTACCTGGCCGGCATCGGCATGACCATCGGCACCTCCTCCGGGCGCATCGCCGGCCGCCAGGCGGCCGCCTTCATCGCCGCCG
Source organism: Burkholderiales bacterium (assembly GCA_947456845.1). Lineage (GTDB taxonomy): Bacteria > Pseudomonadota > Gammaproteobacteria > Burkholderiales > JAEUOS01 > JAEUOS01. The sequence continues at coordinate 5,202 of CANGUJ010000211.1, forward strand.
GCAGGAAGGCGGCCGCATGAACATGACCCTGACCCAGCTGGTGGCCGCCGCCGAAGCGGAGGCCGCGCGCGAACTGACCATCTGCAACGCCTGCCGTTATTGCGAGGGCTTCTGCGCGGTGTTTCCGGCAATGACGCGCCGGCTCGAATTCGGCCGCAACGACGTGCATTACCTGGCCAACCTGTGCCACAACTGCGGCGCCTGCCTGCATGCCTGCCAGTACGCCCCGCCCCACGAGTTCGGCGTGAACCTGCCGCGCGCGCTGGCCGAATTGCGCGTCGACACCTACAGCGAATTTGCCTGGCCGCGCGCCGCGGGCGCCCTGTACCGCAAGTCCGGCGCCTACGTGGCCCTCTCGCTCGGCGCGGGCCTGGCGCTGTTCCTGCTGCTGGCTCTGATGCAGGGCGGCGGCCTGGTGCGCCCGGCCAACGGCGGCAACTTCTACGCGGTGTTTCCGCACAACCTGCTGGTCACGCTGTTCGGCGCCGTGTCCGCCTGGGTGGCGCTCTCGCTCGGCATCGGCGTGCTGCGCTTCTGGAACGTATGGAAGCCCGGCCCGGCCTCGCCGGCGGCGACCATGGAGGCGCTCGGCAACGCGCTGACGCTCAAGTACCTCGACGGCGGGCATGGCGAGGGCTGCAACGAGGCCGACGACCGCTTCACCCGGGCGCGCCGGGTGGCGCACCACTTCACCTTCTACGGCTTCATGCTGTGCCTGGCGTCCACCACGGTGGCCACGCTGTACCACTACGGGCTGGGCCTTGCGGCGCCCTATGCGTACACCAGCCTGCCGGTGGTGCTGGGCACGCTGGGCGGCATCGGCCTGTTGATCGGGCCGCTGGGGCTGTTCCTGCTCAACATCAGGCGCCACCCCGACCACGGGGACCCTGCGCAGAAGGCCATGGATCACGGCCTGATCTGGCTCCTCTTCTTGGTGAGCCTCACCGGTCTCCTGCTCATGGTCTTGCGCGATACCGCCGCGATGACCGCGCTGCTGGCGGTGCACCTGGGTTTCGTGATGGCGCTGTTTCTCACCATGCCCTACGGCAAGTTCGCCCATGGCATCTTCCGGCTGGCCGCGCTGCTGAAGTTCTCGATCGAGAAGCGCCAGCCGAACCGCCTGCGCCTCGGCGCGGACTGAACGCCGGCGGCGCGCCGCCCTGTGCTCAGGCCGGGCGCGCGCGCAGCGCCTGGCGCCGGTCGACCAGCAGGAACACCACGCCCAGCACGAGCGTGCCGGCGGCGATGCAGAGGCCGCCGTCGAAGCTGCCGGTGCGGGTGGCGATCACCCCGGCCAGCGGCGGGCCGACGATCTGCGCCAGGCTGTAGCCGATGGTCATCAGTGCGAGCATCTCGGCGGTGCGCTGCGGCGCCAGGGTGCGCGCCTCCGGGATCGCCACTGTGACGATGCCCATGAAAGTGCCGCCCAGGATCACGCCGCTGGCCAGCAGGGCCGCCGGCGTCTGGGTGAACACCGGCAGCAGCACGCCCACGGCCTGCAGCGCGAACTGCACCACAAGACAGGCGGAGGCGCCGAGCCGCTGCGCGACGCGGGCCCATAACGCGCTCGACGGGATCGCCGCGATGCCCAGCAGCATCCAGGTGAAGGCGGCGTAGGGCGCGGTCTGCGGCGCCTGCTTGGCGATCAGCGGCAGGAAGGTGCCGCTGACGATGAAGCCCAGGCCTGCGCAGGTGTAGGCCCCC
>CANGUJ010000212.1 GCA_947456845.1 Burkholderiales bacterium
CGGCGCGCGGCTACAGCGCGCCGGCGCGGATCACGCCCACCGCAAGGCCTTCGATCTCGAAGGCGTCTTCGCGCAGGTCGATCTCGATCGGCTTGAAGTCGGCGTTTTCGGCCACCAGTTCAACCGTGTGGCCCTTCTTGAAGAAGCGCTTGACCGTCACGTCGTTTTCGAGGCGCGCAACCACCACCTGGCCGTTGCGCGCCTCCTTTTGACTGTGCACCGCCAGATAATCGCCGTCGAGGATGCCGATGTCCTTCATCGACAGGCCCTTGACCTTGAGAAGGTAGTCCGCCCTTGGCCGGAATGTGTCGGGGTCGACCGGAATGTTGCGCTCGACGTTCTGTTCGGCCAGGATCGGGCTGCCCGCCGCCACGCGGCCGATAAGCGGCAATGCCATGATGGACTGCATGACACCGGAAAGCTGCTCGGCCAGATGAATGCCGCGCGCGGTGCCGCTGGAGATTTCGATGGCGCCCTTGCGTGCCAGGGCGCGCAGGTGCTCCTCGGCGGCGTTCGGAGACCGGAAACCGAACCGGGCGGCGATTTCCGCGCGCGTGGGCGGCATGCCGGTGCGCTTGACGACCTCGCGGATAAAGTCGAGGATTTCGCTCTGACGGGAAGTAAGGCCGATGGTCATGATGGCTTATCAGGAAAGTTCATGAAAAATTCACGCACGGCAGATGCACGGCAGTTGCTCAGCTCCCGGGCGGCGCATGCGGGCCGTGGTCATCGCAACCGGCACCGCAACCAGCAAGGACGCAGGGAAACCGCGCTGTGAAACCGCCCAAAACAAAACTGTCCTTTTATACAGTAAGCCGCCACTCCACACAAGCCCTCGATGAAAACCTCCCGCGCCGGCATCCTGCCCTACCCCACCAAGGACGCATCGGAGATCCGTGAACTCATGCACCCGTCGGTGCATGGCAGCGTACACGGCGCCGCGCGGCAGAGTCTTGCCGAAGCCACCGTTGCGCCGGGGGCCCTGACCGAGCTGCACCGCCACCGGGCCACCGAGGAGCTCTATCACATCACCGAAGGGCGCGGCCGCATGCGGCTCGGCGCGCTCAGCTTCGAGGTCGATTGCGGGGACACGGTGTGCATTCCCCCGGGAACGCCGCATTGCATCGAGAATATCGGCCAGGCGCCGCTGGTATTCCTATGCATGTGCAGCCCGCCCTACGATCATGACGATACCGAACTGCTGCCGGACGCACCGGATGGCAAGACGGCCGATTCCTGATAACCTTTCATCTTTGGGATGGGTCGCCGCGGAACGACACATCGAACCGTCAGACCGGCGCGCATGATCGGGTCCGGGCGCAACGTCCGCGTCATGAACAAGACAAGGAGCGGGAACATGGAAGAAATTTTCTGGGTCGCTGCAATCGGCCTCACCATCGCGCTGTTGGGACGCGGCTTCTTTCGCGCCCAGGACCGCATGAAAATGGTCGACACGGCGACATTCGGCATCTTCGGAGCAGCGGCCGTGGCGTTTCTCGGCAACGTGTTCGGCTTCTTCGAGGTCGGCAGCAACGACAGCTACATCGGCGCGGCGATCGGCGCGGCGATCATGCTGTATGCCTATGGACTGTGGGCCAAGCGGGCCGTATCGGCCAGGAGCGGGCGCTAGGTTGCGCGCCAGGCTGGCCACGCGGCGCGGCCGGGTGGCGTTCGCTGGCGCTTCCTAGGCGCCGCGCAGCCGAACCGCCCGCACCAGCGCGATGGCGACGAGGGGCATGACCAGCCCGATGGTGGCGCAGGTAAGTAACAGCCATCCCATTTCGCTGTAGTCGGCCGGTGTCCTGATGGCGCCGGTGGCGCTGTCGCGCACCTCGCGCGTCACCGCGAATGTCCGGTTGAGGTACTTGGTCCCCAAGTGGGAGGCCGATAGCGCGAGGTTGGTGAAGGAAGCCATCACCGCGAAATAGGTGGCCTTGAGCCTTTCCGGTGCCGAATTGGCGATCCAGGCAAGCATGGGCACCATCGCCACCTGCCCGAGCGGCGACTCCAGGGCCGTATCGAGGACGGCGATGAAGCGCGCGTCCACCACCCCGCCAGTCCGCGCGGCGGTCCATTCGTGCAGCCCGTAGACCATGCCGATCTGCGGCAGGGTCATGACCGTGCCGAGGACGGTGAGCAGGCCCACGACGTAGTAGATCGAGCGGTGGGCCAGATAGCGGCGGTAGGCGACCAGGCCGACCATGGCCACCAGGCCCGCGATCATCGAAAGCTTGGCCAGAAAAGCAGGGTCGAACCTGAGGACGTCGATGCTCCACCAGGACGCACCGACCCCGGGCCCGGGCACTGCGCGGAACACGAAGATGACAATGGCGGTGCCGAGCAGCGTGGCACGCGCATCGGGTTCGAGTTCGCCCACCAGGCGCGTGATCAGCACGAGCACGACAGCCATCGAGGCCACGAAAACGACCTCCTGCCCATACTTGAGCTGGGCCAGCCCCACGGCCACGGATATCAGCGCGAACACCAGGCCGCCACCCAGCACCCACCAGTTGACCTCGGTGGCGCCGCGCGGCGGCGGGGCCACCACTCCCTTGCGGCGGCGCAGCCAGATCGCCAGTAGCACGCCGGCGACCGAGATCAGCGGAATCGCCAGCGCACTGGCGTATACCTTGGCATAGGCGGCCGCCTTCGCCGCCGCCGGCAGCGCCTCGACCCCGGAAAGGAACCCGACGTTGATGAGCGCCACGATGATGGTGCCGCCCACGATGGCGATGCGGCCCAGGGTCTGCATGGTCGTGTGCATGACGCGCAGTTCCATCGCATCGATGGGCGTACCGTCGGGATGGGCGTGCGGGACGGCCTCCACGGTCATCGCATCGGCGACCACGTCCTGCAGCATGTAGCCGACCGGCGAAAGCAGCGCCGCCAGCACGTACCAGCGCTCGGCCGGCATGATGGCGCGCATTTCCTGAGGCGAGGTGAGCAGGCCCAGCATGATGCAGATGCTGGCCGCCAGGAATGCGGCGCCCAGGAAGACGATGCTTTCCTTCCAGCGCCATACCAGGTCCACGACATGGCCGACCGGCATCTTCAGCGTCCATGGCAGGACGATCCAGAAGCCGAGGGCGGCGAGGAACTCTGCCGAAAGGCCGAGGTATTCCTTGACGAAAAAAGTGCCGACGATCCCGGTCAGCCCCGAGATGCCGGCGGCGACATAGACCATCAGGGGCGGCAGGAAGGACAGCCGCAACGAGCGGATGAGTGGATTGCCTGTCATCGGGCCCGGTGCATGGTTATCATCATCCGCCGCGCCGCGCCGGGGGCGGGTTCAGTGACGTGCATCGCTGGCGGGGCGCACGCCCGCAATGAACAGTTGCGCTGCGTCGATCGGATCGAACGCGTAGACCTGGTGGCAGAACTCGCAGTCCACCGAAACCTTGCCTTCGTCAGCGATGATGCTGTCGATCTCCTCGCGGCCGAGCATTTTGAGCATGTCGCTGACCCGCTGGCGGGAACAGCTGCAGCGAAACGCCGTGCCGCGCTCGTCGAACAGCCGCAGGTCGTGCGCGTGGAACAGGCGCCGCAGCACCTGGCGCGGTTCGAGCCCGAGCAATTCGTCGCGCGTCAGAGTGCGCGCGAGCACCGCGGCATCCTCCCACGTCGAGGCGGCATAGCCGCTTCCGCCGTCGCCCGGCATGCGCTGGACCAGCAGGCCCGCCGCACGGGTTGCGTCGGCCGCCAAATGGATGCGCGTATCGAGCTGCTCGGAGCGCATCATGTAATTCTCCAGCGCGACGGAGAGGTGCTCGCCCTCGAGCGCGACCACGCCCTGGTAGGCCTCCTGCCCGTCGCGCGGGTCGAGCGTGATCACCAAGCTGCCGTTGCCGACCAGGCTCGCCAGCGAATGCGCCCCGGCCTCGGGCACATCGCCGCCCAGCGTCGCAGTGGCGCGCATCTCCAGCGCCGCGTTGCATTCGACCACCATCACACGCACCGGTGCGCCGGGGTCGGCCGCGCGCGTCTGCAGCACCAGCGTGCCGTTGAACTTGAGCGTCGAGGAGAGCAGCGCGGCGGCCGCCATCGCCTCGCCGAGCAGATCGCGCACCGGCAGAGGATAGTCGCGGTTGGCAAGCACCTGACGCCAGGTCGAATCCAGGTCCACCATCGCGCCGCGCACGTCGGATGCTTCGAACAAGAAGGGCAAAAGGGTGTCGGGCATGCCTGCAATGGAATCCTGTCAGGGCGCCGGGACGCCGGGACTGCCGTGGCCGGGTTAGCGATGGCCCGCGGCCCATGCCTGAGGCACGTGGCTCCGTCAGAAGAGGCGCCAGTATAATCGACCCGTGCTTCGAATCGACCAGAACGCCCAATGAAAATCGCCGAGATCGCCCGCATCGCGGACTTCCGCAACCTCATCGGACAGGAGATCGCGGTCAGCGACTGGATCACCATCACGCAGGAGCGCATCAACCAGTTCGCGGACGCCACCGGCGATCACCAGTGGATCCACGTCGACGTGGAACGCGCCAAGTCCTCGCCTTTCAAGAGCACCATCGCGCATGGTTTCCTGACGCTCTCGCTGGTCCCGCTGTTCTCGCAGGAATGCGTGAAGATGCCGAGCGTCAAGATGGGGGTCAACTACGGGCTCAACAAGGTGCGCTTTCCCAACCCCGTCCCGGCGGGTGCGCGGCTGCGCGGCCGGTTCACCGTCAAGGATGTCGAGGACATCCCCGGCGGCATCCAGCTCACCCTGCTGGCCACCATCGAAATCGAAGGCGCCGACAAGCCTGCCTGCGTGGCCGAGAGCGTCAGCCGCCGCTTCGAGTAAAGCGCGCCGGGTGCCGATGGACGCCGATGCCGCTCCGATTCGCTTAGCCAGCGCCGCCGACGCCGGCGCCATCGCCGTGCTTTCGCGAGACACCATCGAGGCCGGACTGCCCTGGCGCTGGCAAGAGCCGGAAATCGCGCGCTTCATCCGGTCGGACCGCCACAACGTGATCGTATCTGACGCCGCCGGCATCCTCGCCGGCTTTGCGGTCATGGGCTATGGCGCGGATACCGCCTACCTGGCCCTGCTCGCGGTCGCGCCGATGGCGCGCCGCGGCGGGCTGGCGCGCCGGCTGCTGCGCTGGCTGCTCAAGACCGGCGAGGTTGCCGGCATGGCCAGCATCACCGTCGACCTGCGCGAAGACAATCTCGCCGCGCAACGCCTCTACGAGACCGCCGGCTTCGTCCAGTTCGCGCGCAAGACCGGCGCCTACTATGGCCGCGTCAACCAGGTCTCCATGCGCCTGGCGATGCGGCCCGCGCAGACCACGTCCTGATGCCCGCACCCGCACAAACCGTCCGCGACTATCTGAGCGCGATGGAAGACCGTGATCTCGAGCGCGCGCGTGCGCTGCTCGCGGACGGCTTCACCATGGAGTTTCCGGGCCCGGTGCGCATGGCCGGCCTGGACGAACTCCTAGCTTGGGCCGGGCCGCGCTACCGCTTCGTGAGGAAAACCTACGAGCGCTTCGACACCTGCACCGAAGCTTCCGATTCGGTGGTGTATTGCTTCGGCACGCTGGGCGGCGAATGGCCGGACGGCACGCCGTTCTCCGGGATCCGCTTCATCGACCGCTTCACGGTGCGCGACGGGCGCCTGGTCGACCAGACGGTCTGGAACGATCTCGGCGAGGTCCGGCACGCGGGCGGGTCCGTCCGGGCCGGTAGGACCAGGCGATGAGCGCGGCGCCGGCCGCGACCATCGGCAGGCTGAGCCACTGGCCCATGGACAGCCCGAACGAGAGCAAGCCGAGAAAGCTGTCGGGCTCGCGTGCAAACTCGGCGATGAACCTGAACGCGCCGTAGCCCGCCAGAAACGCCCCGGAAATCGCACCCGCCGGCCGGCGCGCGCGCGCGAACAGCCACAGGAGTACGAACAGCGCGAGTCCTTCCAGGGCGAACTGGTACAACTGCGAAGGATGGCGGGCGATGCCGTCGCCGGCCTGGGGAAAGACCATGCCCCAGGGCCCGTCCGTGGGACGCCCCCACAGTTCGCCGTTGATGAAGTTGCCGAGGCGCCCGAAGGCCAGCCCCAGCGGCACCGCCGGCGCGATGAAGTCCATCACGCGCCAGAATTCGAGATCGCGCCTGCGCGCGAACAGCCACATCGCAGCCAGCACGCCGAGAAACCCGCCATGGAAGGACATGCCGCCCTGCCAGACCGCCGGGATCTCCGCCAGGTGCTCCAGGTAATACGCGGGCTTGTAGAACAGAACATAGCCCAGGCGTCCGCCGAGGATCACGCCGAGCACGCCGAAAAAAAGCGCGTCGTCGATCATGGCACGGTTCCAACCGAGCGCGGGCTGCCGGCGCGCGCGCAGCCGGCACAGCGCGACAAAGGAAACGAACGCGACCAGGTACATCAGGCCGTACCAGCGAATGGCGACCGGTCCGATGGCAATCGCGATCGGATCGAAGTTGGGATGGGTCAGCATGGAAGGGGCGGGCGGGAATCTCCGCGCCCGCGAACTCGGTCAGGACCGCGATTGTGACGCAAGCGCGACGAACTGCCGCAGCACCGCCGAACGGTCGTCGCGGCGGTAGGCGATGCCGACCTCGAGCGCCGGCCGCGCGCCGCGCAAGCGGCGATACACCACACCCCGGCGTTTCAGGCTGATGATCGACTCCGGCACCAGCGCAACCCCCATGCCCGCGGAGACCAGGGAAATGATGGTCTGCATCTGGATCGCCTCCTGGACGATGCGCGGGCTGAAGCCGGCCTTGCCGCAGCTGGCGATGATGACGTCGTACAGGCGCGGCCCCACATGGCGCGGACTGCAGATGTACGCGTCGGCGGAGAATTCGGACAAGGACGCCGGGCCGGCGTCGCGCGCCCGCGGGTGGTTCGCCGGCAGGGCGAGCATCATGGCCTCGCTCATGAGC
>CANGUJ010000213.1 GCA_947456845.1 Burkholderiales bacterium
CCAACAGCGCGACGGCGATCACGGCGAGCACATTCACGGGGATCACGGATGCGCCTCCTATCTGACCAAGCCCGGCAGCATCGGCACGAAGCGCACCAGATCAAGCCGGGTTTCGATATAGCCCGCCACACGCCGCTCGACGAGCAATAGTTGCTGCTCGGCACTGCCGACCGGCACAATCAGCTTGCCGCCGCGCTTCAATTGCCCCAGCAACGCTTCAGGCACGACAGGCGCGGCGGCAGCCACCACGATGGCGTCAAAAGGCGCGGCCTCGGGAAGACCTGCGTAGCCGTCGCCATACGCCAACCGGACGTTAGGCAGGCGCAGCACGCGCAAGTTCGATCGGGCACGCTCGTACAAACCCTTGATGCGCTCGATCGAATAGACCTCGCCGGCCACCTGGGACAGCACCGCAGCCTGGTAGCCGCAACCGGTGCCGACTTCAAGCACCCTCGCCAGGCGGCCTTTGACCGGGAGGATGGCCTCGATCATGCGCGCCACCACGACGGGCTGCGAGATGGTCTGCTCGAACCCGATCGGCAGGGCGGTGTCTTCATAGGCGCGGCTCCATAACGCCTCGTCGACAAAACGCTCGCGCGGAATCCGCGCGATGGCCGCAAGCACCGCTTCGGCGACGATGCCTTGCTCGCGCAAGCGGCGTACCAGCGCCAGGCGAGGCGCGGTCGGCGCGGCCCAGTCGCCTTCATGCAGGACGGCGCCGCCTTTCGGGCGCGCCGTCTCGACCGCCGGCGCCGCCCTATGCGCCGAGCCACGCACGAATGCGCCCCACATGCTCGAAATGCGTGAGGTCCACCTTCAGCGGTGTGACCGATACATACCCGGATGCGACCGCATGGAAATCGGTTCCCGGTCCGTCGTCGGCGGCCAGCCCCGCCGGCCCCACCCAGTACACCGCATCGCCATGCGGATTGGCCGCCTTGATCGCCGGTTCCGCCTTGTGGCGGCGCCCGAGGCGGGTCGCGGCAAACCCCTTGATGTCCGCACGCGGCAGTGCCGGCAGGTTCACGTTGAGCAAAGGTGCCCCCTCGAGCGCGCTCGCCATGCTGCGCATGACCACCTCGCGAGCGCACTGCGCGGCCGCGTCGAGATGGTCGTAACCCTTGCGCGCCAGCGAAAACGCGATCGCCGGGATGCCCAGCAGGTAACCTTCCATCGCCGCGGCCACAGTGCCGGAATAGATGGTGTCATCGCCCATGTTGGCGCCGTCGTTGATGCCGGAGACGACGATGTCGGGACGAAAATCAAGGAAGCCGGTCACTGCGAGATGCACGCAATCGGTAGGCGTGCCGTTGACGAACCAGAAACCGTTGTAGCCCTTGCGCACGCTGAGCGGCCGGGTCAGGGTCAGCGAATTGGACGCGCCGCTGTGGTTTTGCTCCGGCGCGACGACCGTCACCTCCCCGAGGTCGCGGATGGCGTCGACCAAGGCAGCAAGACCGGGGGCGAGGTAACCATCATCATTGCTGACCAGGATTTTCATCGAAAGCATGCCGAAAACACGTTCCACATTCTAACAAACGCCCCCCCAAAGTAGGCTCAGCCCGGCGCCGGTGGCGCCTGTGGCTTGAGCAGCACCAGGGCCAGGGAAGCGGCGCAACACGCCATCGCGGCGAATTGCAGGGGGCCGAGCGGTTCGCCATGCACGATGGCGCCGGAGATCATGGCCACCACCGGCACCATCACCGAGGAAAGCCCGGCGACATTTGCCGGCAGCAGGCCGACGATGGCGAACCAGCAGACGTTGCCGATGCACATCGGCATCAGGGTGATGTAGCTCACCACGGCGATGGTCTGCCAGGACGGCATGAACCATTTGCCATCGCCCAGCGCGAAAGCGCCGGCAATGATGGGGATCGAGGTGAGGATCATCTGCCAGCCGGTCAACACCAGCACGTGGGTCTGCCAGGCGTGCCGCTTGAGGATCAGGGTGCCGATCGCCCAGCCGATGGCCGCCGTCAAGCCCGCCGCCAGCCCCGCCGGCGCCTGGGCATAGGCGCGGAAGCTCGGCACCATCAGGAGGGTGACCGACGCCGCGCCCAGGGCCAGCGCCAGCAACAGGCGCGCCGACAGCCGCTCGCCCAGGATCGCCCAGGAAATCAGAGCTGACCACAGAGGCATGGTGAAACCCAGTACGGCGCCCTGCCCTGACGGCAGCAGAACCGCGGCATAGGTGCTGCCGATGTTCCACACCACCAGATACGCGAAAGTGGCGGCAATCAGGCGCGGCCAGTCGGCGCGCGGCACGGCCAGGGGCATGCCGCGCACAGCGGCGAACCCGAGCAGCACCAGGCCGGAAACCGGCACGGCGATGGCGCGAAACGTCCAGACCGACATCTCGCGCACCGCGAGCGGAAACAAGGGCCAGTTCGTGCCCCAGATCAGGGTGAGCACGACCAGCAGCGCCAGGGCCTTGCGCTTGTCCGTCAAGATTTACGCAAAGCCGCCGCGACCTGCTCACGCCCCTGCGGCGTGGCCATCACGATCAGCGCATGCCCGGGCCGGATCTCGTGCTCGGCGTCGGGGTTGAACACCCAATGACCGTTTTCATGCGTGGCCATGAGGACGAAATCGCGCGACTGCAACTTGAGCGTGGCCAGGGTGCGCGGCTGGAAGGTCGGCGGCACCAGCACCTCCTCCACGCGCAAGCCATCGTCGCGCAGCAGCATCTGGTCCATGAAATTGACTACATGCGGCCGTATCATCGCCGACGCGATGCGCATCCCCCCGGTGAAGTCGGGAGAGACGATCTCGTCGGCACCGGCGCGGCGCGCCTTGTCGCCGTTGCGGATGTCATGCACCCGCGCCACCACCCGCAAGAGCGGGTTGATCTGCTTGGCGGAGAGCGCAATGACGATGTTCCTGCTGTCGTCTCCGGTCACGGCGAACACGCCGGCGGCATGGGCGATGCCAGCCCGCGCGAGCACGTCATCGTCAGCCGCGTCGCCATGCACGAACAGCACGTCGGGATGCTGCTCCTGATAGGCCTCCAGGGCATGCATGTCTTCTTCGATCACCGTGAACCGCCGCGCGGTCTTGAGCAGTTCGGCGGCCACGTTGCTGCCGACGCGGCCGATGCCGCAGATGATGTAGTGGCCGTCCAGCCTGCCGATCTCCTTTTCCATCCGTCGCCTCCTCAGGGTCTGGTTCAGGTCGCTCTCGAGAATCCAGGCGGTGACTGACGAGAACATGTAGGTCATCGCGGCGATGCCGAAGAACGCCACTCCGACTGTGAACAAGCGCCCGCCCGGGTGGGTGGACAGGTCGATCATCTCACCATAGCCGATCGTGGCCACGGTGATGAAGGTCATGTAGAAGCAGTCGGTCCAGGTCGCCTGCTCACCACCGATGATCTTGTAGCCGATCGTTCCTATGATGTTGACGGCAATCAGCGCACCGCCTGCCCACATGAGGCTCATGGCATGGATGCTGGGGGTGCGGCGGCGCAATGGCAAGGGCGAGGCAATCTGCAAGACAACGGTGCTCGGACCCGGGTGCCTCCAAGTCGGACGGGTGCCCGGTTCCGCCTCGAGCATTGTAGCGGCTCGTCAGGTGGACACCTCCGCGACTGCGTCACCTTCGCGCCCGAGCGCATACCAATCCACCCGTCGTGTGCCGAGCATCACCGCCGCCAGCACGGCGAACATGAAAAATGCCCCTGCCAACAGTGCGTGCTCCTCGCTGCGCAGCAGGCCAAACAAAACCGCGTACATGGCGCACAACAAAAGTCCAACCCCGGCGGCACGACGCCAGCTTGCAAGCGCTGCCGCGAGATAGGTGACAACAAGGCTGCTGCAGGCGAGTGCCGCCAGGACATAGGCCGGTGCGAATCCCAAGTGCTCCGCCAACGAGACCAGCAAAACGAAAAACAGCGCGAGTGCCAGCCCCACCATCGCATATTGCACCGGATGGAGCGCCAGCGATTGCAGGGCCTCAAACAGGAAAAACGCACCGAAGGTGAGACCCACAAACAGAAAGCCGTACTTGGCCGCGCGTTCCAGTTGCTGATAAAGATCGGCCGGCTGGATGAATGCGACGCCGAATTCATTGGCTTCGAACGTTTCGCACTTCGCTCTCTCGGCACAGGCGGCATAGGCCTGCTCAACGTTGGTGGCAAAGAGCGTGCTTTTCCAGACCGCGGAAAAGCCTTCCCGATCTGAAGTATGGTCCGGCGAAAAGCGGCCGAAGAAGCTCGGGTGTGGCCATGCGGCGGCAATGGTCGCCACGTTCTCGCGCCCGGTGGGAACGACGCTCAGTTGTTCCATGCCCACGACGTCTAGGTCGAGACTGAAGTCGACGCGCCTGCCCGCAGTGTCTGCTGCGCCCAAACGCGCCGACACGCCAGGGCCGAGACGCGACAAATCGCCCGCGGTGCCTGGCTGCATCGCGATCCGATTGCCGTTCCAGATCAATACCGGGGTGCTGCGAATGCCGCGCGGATCCGACACGCCGGCTGCCAGGAACGGTTCGCCCCAATCTACGCGTCCTTCCTTCGGCGCGAATCCGAAATCCTTTGGAATATCGAAGTGGCCGCGGATGGCGACAACGCCGCCGTAGGTAAGCACCCGGTACAGGCCGCGGTACTTGTGCGACAAGTCCGGGCGCGACTCCAACGCGACACGCTCAGGCAGCAGCCGCACGGCGCCGCTGACGCTACGCTGATGCGTGGTTGTGCGCTTGCCGCCGGCTTCGTCCTGAACTTCAACGCTTTCCTGCCAACGATGCGTGTACGGGATCAACAATACTGGTGTGATGATCCGCTGCCGATCCGCCGCTGATTGCGCGACGTCCCTTACCACCCCATCCTTCAGTGCCGCGCGCTCGGCAATGAGTCCGCGCACCATCATGAGGGGGATCAGGAAAGCGATCGCCAGCAAGCCGACGATCAGAAGTTTGACGGAAAGGGCCTTGCGGTACATGACGCCTCCTGGCGGGATTGGACAGCAGCAATCCTCGACCGGCGCCGTGACGGAAATCTGGCAAGGGCGCGGCATTGATCTGATCAATGAGGCCGCGCTGGCAACATGCGGTCAACCCGCGCCGTCGCGCCACCGTCAGGTCAACGCAGCGCCTTTCGCGACGAAGTGTTCGACGATCGCCCGGAGTACCGGCCGCACGCCAGCGGCAAGCGACTCGTCAAACGCAAACGTACCGCCTTCGTCCATATAGGTTCTCCAGGCGAGCTCAAGTTGCACCGCATGCAAGCCGTCCGCGGGGCTGCCATGATGCCGTGTGATGAAGCCGCCCTTGAAACGGCCGTTGAGCACGGCGCTGTAGTGTGGAAACCGCGTTGCCGTTGCCAACAACCCGGGCCCGATCGACGGATCGGCACTCTCCTGATCGGCGGTGCCGAGATTGATGTCCGGCAATCGTCCGTCAAAGAAGCGCGGCAGCACTGACTTGATGGAATGCGCGTCAAACAGCAATGCGTAACCATGTCGCGCCTTGATTTCCGCCAGGGTTTCGGCCAGCTTGACGTGGTACGGCCGCCAGTAGGTCGCGATCCGTTCGTCGATCTCGCCGGCATCCGGTGCCTGCCCCGGCAGATAAACCGGCTCGCGCTGCGCGGTCGAAAGCGGGCAAAGTTCCGTATTGTCAGCCCCCGGATATAGCGGAACACCGGTCGGGTCGCGATTGAGATCGATCACGTAGCGCGAGTTGATCGCTACCAGCAGGTTGGCCCCCATTGCGCCAAGAAAGTTGTAGAGCCTGGGCAGGTGCCAGTCGGTATCGGCGAGCGTCAACGCGGCAGGAGTCAGGCGTGCGGCGATGGCGCTCGGTAGCTGGGTTCCGACATGCGGCATGCTCACCAGAAGCGGCAGGCGGCCGCGTTCGAAAAACCAGGTGAAATCAGCCATGCCCGCCCCTCCGGAGAACGGCTCGGACTACATCTTCGGCAAGGTCACGCCTTGCTGGCCCTGGTACTTGCCGCCACGATCCTTGTAGGACATCTCGCAGACCTCGTCGCTCTCGAAGAAAAGCACCTGCGCGCAGCCCTCGCCGGCATAGATCTTGGCAGGCAGAGGCGTGGTGTTGGAGAATTCGAGGGTGACATAGCCTTCCCATTCCGGTTCGAAAGGCGTCACGTTGACGATGATGCCGCAGCGGGCATAGGTGCTCTTGCCCAGGCATACGGTCAGCACGCTGCGCGGGATGCGGAAATACTCGACCGTTCGCGCCAGCGCGAAGGAGTTGGGCGGGATGATGCACACTTCGCCCTTGAAGTCGACGAAAGATTTCTCGTCGAAGTTCTTGGGGTCGACGATCGTTGAATTGATGTTGGTGAAGATCTTGAACTCGTCGGAACAGCGGATGTCATAGCCGTAGCTCGAGGTGCCATAGGACACGATGCGCCGGCCGTCGACCTCGCGCACCTGGCCGGGTTCGAACGGCTCGATCATGCGCTGCGACTGCGCCATGCGGCGGATCCAGCGGTCGGACTTGATGCTCATGCCTGGCCTTTCACTTGGCCGCCGCGGACGGCTTCCAGTCGCGCGCCTTGTCTTCCGCGGCCTTGATCTCCTCGGGGCTCATGCGCGCCATGAGGTCGGGCAGCAGTTTCTCGGCGCCCGGCAAGCGCTCCGAGCCGGCCACCATCAGCCATTTGGCCGCCTCGATGCGCAGCGCGCCGGCTTCTGCCGGCCCCACGCCGGCGGCCGCGCTTTTCTGCATGAGCTGATTGGCCAGCATCACCTGCGCGCGCACCATGCCGCGATCGGCCGACCTGTTCCACCAGGCCTCGGCCCTGGCCGGATCGCGCGTGACGCCGGTCCCGGTGGGGTAGCGCATGCCGAGGATGAACTGCGAGATGGGTTCCCCCTTGTCGGCCGCCCGGGTCGCGAACTCGAGCGACTTGGGTTCGTCGC
>CANGUJ010000214.1 GCA_947456845.1 Burkholderiales bacterium
CCCGCCGCGCCTAGCCCAGCGCGCCCGCCGCGCGTAGCGCCGCCAGTTCCGCCTCGCCCAGCCCGAGCACTTCGCGCAGCACGGCGTCGGTGTGCTGGCCCAGGGTGGGCGAGGGCGTGCGCACGCCGCCCGGCGTGGCCGAAAGGCGCACCGGCGGGCCGACCATCCTCATCCTTCCGGCCGCCGGGTGCTCCACTTCGACCAGCGCCCCGCGCGCGGCCACCTGCGGATGGTTCACCGCTTCGGCGAGGTTGTTGATCGCCCCCATCGGGATGCCGTTGTCGACCAGCAGCTTCTCCCACTCCTCGTAGGTGCGCGTGAGGAAGACCTGCTGCAGCTCATGGACCAGTTCGGCCCGGTGCTGGTCGCGGTTGCGGTTGTTGTTGAAGCGCGGATCGCCGGCCATCTCTGGCCTGCCGATCAGCGGGCAGAACACCTGCCACAGCTTCTCGCTGCCCACCGCCAGCGCCAGGTCGCGGGTCCGGGTGCGGAAGGTCTGGTACGGGAGCAGCGCCTTGTAGGCGGTGCCCATGGGTTCCGGGACGATGCCGTCGGTGAGATAGCTGCCGATCATGGTGCCGAGCAGACCCAGCTGGCCTTCGAGCATGGAGACGTCGACGTACTGGCCGCAGCCGGTCTTTTCCTTCACCCGCAGCGCCAGCATGATGCCGAAGGCCGCGTTCATGCCCGCCGTCAGGTCGGCGATGGAGGTGCCGGCGCGCGCGCCGCCTGAACCGGGCTCGCCGGTCACGCTGATCATGCCGCTTTCGGCCTGCACGATCAGGTCCAGCGCCGCGCGGTCGCGATACGGGCCGTCCTGGCCGAAACCGGAAATCGAGCAGAACACGATGCCGGGATTGCGCCGTTTCGCGACCTCGTAGCCCAGGCCCAGACGGTTGAGCACGCCGACGCGATAGTTCTCCAGCACCACGTCGCATTTCTCGACCATGGAGAGAAAGGTTTCGCGCCCCTCGGGTTTCTTGAAATCCAGCACGATGCCGCGCTTGTTGCGATGCAGGCTGGCGAAGTAGGCCGTTTCGCCGCCCGGCAGCGGCGAGCCCCAGGCGCGCGAGATGTCGCCGCGCTCCGGCGGCTCGATCTTGATCACCTGGGCGCCGTAGTCCGCGAGCATGGTCGAGCAGAAGGGGCCGGCCAGCGCGTGGGAGAGGTCCAGCACCTTGACGTCTTCGAGGGGCATGCGCACGGCAGGGCTTCCTTGCGGCAATCGCGAGGTCGGGGATTCTACCTGCGGGCATGTCGCCCCGGCCGCGGCGGATATGCGCGGATGCGCTCGCCCGAGGCCGCGCCGGCGCCGCGCTTGCACGATGGCCTGCGGTGCGGCGCCCGTGGCGGCGGGCGGGTCTCTACTCCATCTTCGCGCCCGAGCGCTTGATCACCGCCTCCCACTTGGGAATCTCCTTCTTCACGTAGGCGGAAAAATCCGCCGGCGACCCGGGCGCGGGCTCGAAGCCCAGCGCGAAGTAGGTGTCCTTGAGCGTCTGCGAATTGAGCGCCTTGTTGAGTTCCGCATTGAGCCTGGCGAGGATGTCCGCCGGCACGCCGGCCGGACCGATCAGGCCGCCCCAGGCGAGGGTCTCGTAGCCGGGCACGCCCGACTCCGCGATGGTGGGCATGTCCGGGAAGGTCGGGGAGCGTTTCGGCCCCGACACGCCGATGCCGCGCACCCGGCCCGACTTGACGTGCGAACCCACCGAGGACAGGTTGTCGAAGATCAGGTCGGCCTGCCCGCCGATCAGGTCGGTGATCGCCGCCGGGCTGCCGCGGTAGGGCACATGCAGCATGAACGTGCCGGTCATGGCCTTGAACAGTTCGCCGCCCAGATGTCCGGTGTTGCCGGCGCCGCCGGAGGCCATCACCAGTCTGCCGGGGTTCGTCCTGGCCAGCGCGATCAGGTCCTTGACGGTCTTCACCGGCAGGTTGTTGTTGACCGCCAGCATGTTCTGCACCGCGCCCGCCATGCCGATCAGGGTGAGATCGCGGTCCGGGTCATAAGGGAGCCTGGCGATCATGAAGCGGTTGGTGGTATTAGAGGTAAGGCACGCCCTGCGCGTTGACGTAGAGCGCGTACACCGAGGTCGACGCGGCCATGAACAGGCGATTGCGGTGCAACCCGCCGAAGGTGAGGTTGGCGCAGCGCTCCGGCAGGTCGATGCGGCCGATCAGCCTGCCGTCGGGGTTGAAGATATGCACGCCGTCGAGGCCGGCCTGGCCCATGCCCCAGCCGCACCACAGGTTGCCGTCCGCGTCGCAGCGGAAGCCGTCCGGCGTGCCGGGGCCGGCGTCGATGAGCACGCGCGGGTTTGTCAGGGTGCGGCCGCCTGCCACGTCGTAGGCCAGGATCCGGCGCGGCACCGAGCGCGACTCCACCACGTAGAGGCGCGACTCGTCGGGGGAGAACGCGAGGCCGTTGGGCTGGTTGATGCCTTCGGCGGCGACCGAGAGGCTGCCGTCGGCATCGAGGCGATAGACGTTGAACGGCAGCTGCGGCTCGTCCTTCTCGCCTTCGTAATAGCCGGTGATGCCGAAGAACGGATCGGTGAACCACACCGAACCATCCGACTTGACCACCACGTCGTTGGGCGAATTCAGGCGCTTGCCCTCGAAGGAATCGGCCAGCACGGTGATGCGGCCGTCGAACTCGGTGCGGGTGACGCGCCGGGTCAGGTGCTCGCAGGTGACGATGCGGCCCTGCCGGTCGCGCGTGTTGCCGTTGGCGTGGTTCGACGGCTTGCGGAACACGCCCACCGCGCCCGACTCCTCGTCCCAGCGGTACATGGCGTTGCCGGGCACGTCGCTCCACACCAGGGTGCGCGTGTCGCCCAGCCACACCGGCCCTTCGGCCCAGCGAAAGCCGTGCGCGATGCGCTCCACCTTGGCCAGCGCAAGCCGGTATCTGTCGAACGAGGCGTCGACGCTGACGATGGCGGGGTCGGGGTAGCGGGGCGAGGGTTGCCAGTCGGGCACGGGGTTTCCTTTCATTTGATGAGGGAGTACTTCGCAAGCAGTCGGGTTCTTGGGGCTTGCCGTCTCGGCCTGCGGGCACGGCAGTGTACGAAAATGTCGCGCACGCACCGCCCAGCGGAGGCCGGGTGTTGATAAGCGAGTCCAGTTTCCTCCGGCCCTGCGGACTGACTGCGGTATCGAAAATGATTGGTTGCGACAGCGATCGGAGTCCGGGGCGATGTGCGCGTCGCTGTGTTCGCCGCCCGTTCACGGCGGACACAGCAAAGGTCAGACCGGGAGAAGTTCAAGCGAGGACTCGGGGGTACCCATCCGAGGACGACACCGGACCCGCGCCGAAGGGCGGATGGCGCGACAGCGGTGCGGCTCATTCAGGTTTCGTTAACAGGGCCTCCAGGGCGTCGCCAAGGTGTTGCCACACCAGGCGCATGCGGCTGCTGCGGCGTAGATCATCGTGGGCGCACAGCCAGACTTCATTGGCGAAGCTGACCTGACCGGCCAACACCCGCCGCAGCCCGGGCCGAGTCGCGGCGATATGGTTGAACATCATGCCTATGCAGGCTCCGCTCTCGATTGCCGCCTGCAGGGCCAGCACCGCATCGCTGCGCCAGCGGAACTGCAGTGGTCGTTCGGGCGCGTCGCCGCGCAACGCCGCGCCCAACCGCATGGGCATGCGGTCGAAGCCGGCGAGCACGCCGCCGGGCGGGACCTCGAAGCCTACGGGCTCGCCGAACCGGGCAAGGTAGGACTCGTGGGCGTACAGGCCCATGTCCGCGTGGCCGAGCTTGCGCGCGATGATGTCGTCCTGCTGCGGACGAAAGAAGCGCACTGCGATGTCGGCATCTCGGCGCAGCAGGTTGTCGCTCTGGTTGGAGACCGATAGCTCGATCTCCAGCTCCGGGTACGCATTGAGGAGCGGCGCCAGGATCCGCGGCACGACGTGATATCCGTAGGCCTCGCCCACCGCGACCCGCACCACGCCCGAGACCTGCTCTTCGCGCTCGCCGAACAGTCGCTCGGCCTCGCGTACGGCTTGGCGCATGGGCGTGATGGCGGCGTACATCGCCTCGGCCCGGGCGTTGGGCTTGAGCCGCCCGGGCGAGCGCACGAACAGGGTCTCGCCCAGGCTCTCCTCCAACTCGCGCAGGTGGCGGCCCATGCTGGGTTGGGTGGTGGCGAGGCGCTGGGCGGCACCGGTGAGGGTGCCGGTCTCGTAGATCGCGATGAAGGAACGCAGCAGGTTCCAGTTGTCCAGCAGCGGGCCCGGTGAGGGCAGAACAGGGGTGGTGTCACCAGGGACGGTACGGATAGGCATGGCATTTATTTTTGCATGCCTGGCATGCTTTGCCGAGTATGGTGACTTCAGCGGGCAACGGCCAAAGTGTGGGCTCGGCCGGCAAGTCGCTGGCCACTGCCCCGATGGAGTTGCCATGTTCGCTTTGCCCTTCACCCGCTCCCCCATGCGTTTTCGCGTGCTCTCGTCCACATCGATGCTGGCCATCGGCCTGGCGCTGACCGGCTGTGCCAGCGTAGGCAGCCCGCCACAAAGCAGCCTCGGGAGCGCCGAGCAATTGACCGCCCAGCCCGACGGCACCCGCGCCTGGCGGGCGGCCGAAGTGCGCGTTTCGGCATTCCACCTGCCGGCGGACGCCCTGGAGATTGGCGCTTCGATCAAACTCGACGACCAACAGCGGGTCGCGCTGCGCAGGGCCTTTACCCGGGCGTTGGTGAAGGAGTTACAGGACGCGGGGCTGCGTCAGGCCGACATGCCAGGATCGGGCGTGGTGCAGGTGCGCGGCACGGTCACCGCCGTGGAACTGGCACGCCCGGGGCTCAACGCCGTCACGACCCTGCTGCTGCTGGCGCCGCTGTCGCGCGGTGGCGTGTCGCTGGACGTAGAAGCCCTGTACGGCGCTTCCCGGGTCGCGGCGCTGTCCTTCAAGGGCCAGGCCGGCGTGAACAACGTGGGTTCGGCGTTCAGCGGTATCGGTCACGCCGAGTTGCAGACCGAGGTTGCGGCACGCAAGTTCGCCGACCTGCTGCTGCAGCGGGTGCCCAAGTCGGCTAGCTGATCGGGAGACGGCCATGACGCCCTCCCCTCCTCGAGGCGCGCAGTCGAGCCGGCGCCGCTTCATCCGCCTCGCGGGGGGCGGCGTGGTGCTCGCGGCCGCCAGTCCGCTGGCGGTGATCGGCTGCGCAGCCGGCATGCCCACCGCTGCGCTGCAGCCCTGGAGCGCACCGACGGACACGCTGGAGATTCGCGAGTTCATGCTCGCCTACGCGCTGCTGGCACCCAACCCGCACAACCGTCAGCCCTGGATCGCCGATCTGCGCGAGCCGCGCGCAATCACCCTGTTCTGCGACAGTGATCGGCTGCTGCCCGAGACCGATCCGTTCGGCCGCCAGATCATGATCGGCTGCGGCGCCTTCCTGGAATTGGCGGTGCAGGCGGCGGCGCAGCGCGGCCGGGCGGTGCAGGTCAGTCTGTTCCCCGACGGCGAGCCGCCGGATCAGACCCTGCCGCGTGGCGTACGCGTGGCCCGGCTGGTGTTTGGCGAGCCTGGCAGCGCCGAGCCTGACCCGTTATTTGCCCAGGTGCTTGAGCGCCGCACCCACAAGGGCGCGTATGACAACCAGCGGGTGGTGGCCGCGCCGCTGTGGCAGCGCCTGTACCGCGCGTCGGCCGCGCAGCCGTCGCTAATGCTGGGGCATGTGAGCGAGTCAGCGCGCATGACCGCGCTGCGCCACCTCACGCGCACCGCATTTGAGATCGAGTTGCTCACGCCGGCCACGTATCTTGAGTCTGCCCGGCTCTTGCGCATCGGCCCGACCGAGATCGAGCGGCACCGCGACGGCATCTCGATCACCGGTACGATGCCTCGCTTGCTTGACGCCGTGGGCCTGTTCGACCGTTTCGAGGTGCCCAGGCGGGGCACGGATGCGCACCGGCGCATGCTTGACTACTGGAAGCCTTTCGAGACGGGCAGCGGTTACTTCTGGATCGCGACGCAGGGCAACCGCCGGGGCGACCAGCTCGCCGTGGGCCGGGCTTTTGTGCGTGCCCAACTGCAGGCCACGGCCGACGGGCTCTCGCTGCACCCGCTGTCGCAAGCGCTGCAGGAGTTCGACGCCATGCGCGAGCCGCGCCGCACCCTGCATGCCGCCCTGGGCCTGGACCCGGCGGCGCACACTCTGCAGATGCTGTCCCGCGTAGGCTATGCGTTGGAGCCTGCCGGGCACTCACCCCGCCGGGCTCTGAGTGATCTGCTCCGGGCCTGAACCAGGAAGGAATTGATCGGCAAGCGTGTGTTCGACAAGGCTGCCGAAGGCAAAAGCGACAACAAGGAAGCCAAATGAAACTTTTTGCGAAATGCCGGATGATTGGCCTGCTGCTTCTGATCGCGGCTGTCGCAGGGGGATGCGCGTCTTCGAACACACCGGGCGACCCGTTCGAGGGTTTCAACCGCGCCATGTTCGGATTCAACGAAGGTGTGGACAACGCAATCCTGCGGCCGGTGGCCTCCGGCTACAAGGCGGTGGTGCCGGAGCCCGCGCGCGATTGCGTGGGCAACGTGTTTTCGAACATCAATGACATCTTCGTCGGCGTCAACAGCCTGCTGCAGGGGAAGGTCGGCGACGCGTTCTCCGACGCGTGCCGGGTGGTGGTCAACACGACCGTAGGCCTGCTGGGCTGCTTCGACGTGGCCAGCAAGTTCGGGCTGGAAAAGCACAACCGAGATTTTGGCCAGACCTTCGGCAAGTGGGGCATTGCCTCCGGGCCCTACCTGGTGCTGCCGTTCCTCGGTCCGTCCAGCTTCCGCGACGGTTTCGGGACGCTGCTCTACGCCTACCTGGACCCGGTCTGGGCGGACCATGTGGCCACGCGCAACACGGC
>CANGUJ010000215.1 GCA_947456845.1 Burkholderiales bacterium
CAGAAGTAGAACACCACCCGGCCATGCGGCACCGGCGGCGGCGCCACGGCGGCGGCGCGTACCGCCGCCTGGCTCGGCCGCAGCCGCGCCGCGTACCAGATGCCCACGCGCGTGAGCAGCACCATCGCCAGCAGCGCCGCCAACGATACCCAGGCAATCGCGCCCTGCCCGCGCGGCAGCACGATGAAGGCGGCCAGCAGGGGCCCGACCGCGCTGCCCACGTTGCCGCCCACCTGGAACAGCGCCTGCGCCACGCCGTAGCGCCCGCCGGATGCCATGCGCGCCACCCGCGAGGCTTCCGGATGGAACACTGCCGAGCCGCTGCCCACCAGCGCGGCGGCAAACAGCACCGAGGGGTAGTCGCGCGCCACGGACAGCAGGATCAGGCCGATCAGCGTGGAGCCCATGCCGATGGCCAGGGAATACGGCTGCGGCTTGCGGTCGGTGTAGACGCCGACCGTCGGTTGCAACAGCGAGGCGGTGAGCTGGAAAGCCAGCGTGATCAGGCCGATCTGCGCGAAATCGAGTTGCAGCTCGTCCTTGAGCATCGGATACAGCGCCGGGATCAACGACTGTATCAGGTCGTTCAACATGTGGCAGACGCTCAGGGCCACCAGGATGGGAAATACCGTGGCTTGCGCCATGGTGGCAACCGCAGGGTTTGCAGTGGCGGCTTTGGACATCATCCATCCGGAGAGCGGGAGAGTCACCATTATCCGGCAAACTCGAACGGCTTCGCAGGGGCTGCGCGATGCTGCATCCGTCGCGCATACGGCCGGCGGCGATGCGCCGGAGGAATTCGCGCAGTTCACCCGCGCCGAAATCCCCAAGTGGGCGCAGGTGGTCAAGACCTCCGGCGCCCGGGCAAGGCTCGCCATCCATCAGGCGCTGCCCGTCATGCTGTCCTGGATGACGGCCGAGGCCGAATCCACCCGGGCGGTGATGGGTGCGGAGTTCTGGCCCTACGGCATCGAGGCCGACCGCGACATCATCGACACGCAAATCCGCAGGTCGCGCCAGCAGGGCCTGATTCCGCGCCGGCTGGCGATCGAGGAACCGTTCGCGCCTGCCTGAATCACGCAACCGCGCGGCGCGGCCTTCACACCGGTTGCAAATGCGCGGCTCAGGCGCGCTTGCGCGGCGCGGCCTTGCTGGCCGCCGTCCGCTTTTTCGCCGTCGGTCGGTGCACCAGCACCGGGATGTGGCAATGGGTCAGCACCTTGTGGGTGACGCTGCCCAGCAGCAACTGGCCGATGCCGCCGCGCCCGTGCGAACCCATGACGATGAGATCGCATTTCTGCGCCTTGGCCGTGTCCACGATCGCCTGGTCGGGCAGCTTGGCTGAAACCACCAGCTGGCTCCATTTCACGCCCGCCTTCGCGGCCGCGTCGGCAACCGCCTGCAGGTGCTTGTCGGCGATGCGCTTGACGTCGGCTTCGTATTCCTTCTTGCTCGGGTAGGCAATCGGAATGTCGCCGGGATAGGTAAAGATGATCTGGTACGGGTCGGTGACGAACATGCCTACCGCCTGCGCCCCTTCGGCAGCGGCGAGCGTCACGCCGTCGAGCGCCGCGGCGTGGGCGATGTCGGAACCGTCGATCGGGAGAAGAATTTTCTTGTACATGGTGGGGCCTGCCTTTCCGCGCCTGGGGCGCCTGATTCACATGCCCAGATTATCATCGCGCACGGCGTCCGCTATTGATCAGGCGCAACAAAAACGGCGGGCGCCGCCTGCCACCGGCGGCCCGCCTATCGGCGCAGGGTCGCGCCGCCGCAAATCGCGATGTCCTGGCCGGTGATCGCCGCCGCGTCGTCCGAGAGCAGGTAGGCCACCAGCGCCGCGACTTCGCGCGGCTCGATGAAGCGCCCGATCGGCGGCATGCGCGGGCGCGTCGCGGCCCGCGCCGGGTCCTCCAGCATCGGCGTCAGGGTCGCGGCGGGCGACACCACGTTCACGGTGACGCCATCGGTCACTACCTCGGCAGCCCAACTGCGCGCCAGCGCCACCAGCGCGGCCTTGCAGGCGGCATACTGGCTGCGCCCGGCCATGCCGGTCGACGAGCGGCTGCCGATCAGCACCACGCGTCCCGCACCTACGCTCTGCATGGCGGGTATCACCGCGTCGGCCAGCCGGGTGCATGCGTCCACATGCAATTGCCACAGCAGTTGACCGTCTGCGTCCTGCAGGGAGCCCAACGGTGACAGGCGGGTGACGCCCGCGCAGTGCACGAAGGCAGCGGGAGCGCCGGCTGCGACCAGCCGTTCACCCAGCGCGCGGGTGGCGTCGGACTGCGTCAGATCGATGGTGTGGGCGGTGAACGTCGCCGCGGCGATGGCGGCCGGTGCCATATCGAGACCATGTACCCGCCAGCCGTCGGCAAGCAGCCGTTCGGCGATCGCGCGGCCGATTCCGGATGAGCTGCCGGTGACGATGGCGGTGTGCGCGGCCACGGCTATTCGACCCTGATCTTCGCCTCCGCGATCAGCTTGGCCATGTCGTTGATGTAATCCTGCTGGAACTTCGCGAACTCGGCCACGCTGCCGCCGCCGAGCAGGATGCCCTGCGAAAGCAGGCGCTCCTTCATGTCGCCGGCCAGCGCCTTGTTGGTTTCGGCGTTAAGGCGTTGCGTGATCTCGGGCGGCAGCTTCGCCGGGCCCCACAGGCCGTACCAGCTCGTGAACTCATAACCCGGCAAGGTCTCGGCCACCGTGGGGACGTCCGACAAGGTCGGCAGGCGGTTGGAGGACGTGACCGCGAGGATGCGCAGGTTGCCGGCCTTGTGGTGCTGCACGGCGCCCAGGACCGGGTCGACGAAGCCGGATATCTGGCCGCCGATCAGGTCCTGGTAGGCCGGCGTGGAGCCCTTGTAGGGCACGATGGTGTAGTCGCCGCCGCCGCCGCGCTTGAGCAATTCGGTGGCCAGATGGCCGGCGGAGGACACCGAGCCGATCGCGAAGGTGAGCTTGCCGGGGTTGGCCCTGGCATAGGCGAACAGGTCCTTCAGGTCCTTGACCGGCAGATTGCGGTTGACCGCCACCGACAGCGGCGCCTTGGCCACCAGCGCAATGGCCGTGAAGTCGCCGGCGATGCTGTAGGGCGGGGTGGCCAGCACGATCGGCCCGGTGACGAAGGTCGAGGCGTTGAACAGCAGCGTATAGCCGTCATTGGGCGATTTGGCCACCGCGACCGCGCCGATGGACCCGTTGCCGCCGGCGCGGTTCTCCACGACGAATGGCTGACCCAGCGCGTCGCCGAGTCTCTGTGCCAGCATGCGGCCGACGATGTCGAGCGTGCCGCCGGGCGGAAAAGGGATGATCACCTTGACCGGCCGGTTGGGGTAGGGCTGTGCGAAGGCGCCGGCCGCCAGTGTCATCGCGAGCGTGGTGCAGATGCGCTTGAGCAAGGATTTCATCATGCGGTTTCCGGGGTGGGGTCAGGCGATGCCGTGCATCGCAAGGACGGTGCGCATGCGCGCGCAGGCGAGGTCGGGGTCGCGCAAGAGGCCGGCGCGGTCGGCCAGGCGGAACACCTCGGACAGATGCAGAATCGAGCGCGTGCTCTGCTGGCCGCCGACCATGATGAAGTGGCCCTGCTGGCCGTTCAGGTAGGCCATGAACACCACGCCGGTCTTGTAGAAACGTGTCGGTGCCTTGAAGATGTGGCGCGAAAGCGGCACCGTGGGAGCGAGAATCTCGCGGAAGCCGCGCTGGTCGCCCCGTCCGAGCGCGGAAAGCGCCGCCGAGGCCGCCGGGGCGATGGCGTCGAAAATGCCCAGCAGCGCGTCGCTGTAGCCGGCTTGGTCGCCTTCGATCAGTTCCGGATAACTGAAATCGTCGCCGGTGTACATCCTCACGCCGGCGGCCAGGCGGCGGCGCATGGCGATCTCCTTGTCCTTGTCCAGCAGCGAGACCTTCACGCCGTCGACTTTCGCGGCATTGCGGTTGATGGCGGCCAGCGCCGCGTCCATCGCACGCATGTGGTCGGCATCGCCCCAGTAGCCCGCCAGCGCCGGATCGAACATTTCGCCCAGCCAGTGGATGATCACCGGCTCGCGCACCTGCGACAGGATGCGGTCGTAGACGTGGTGGTAATCGTCGGGCGATGCGGCCACCCGGGCCAGCGCGCGCGACGCCATCAGGATGATGCGCCCGCCGAGCTTCTCGATGGCGGCCACCTGCTCTTCATAGGCGCGGATCACATCGTCGACGGTCCTGGCGTCCTCGGGCTTCAGGTGGTCGGTGCCGGCGCCGCTGGCCAGGAAGGCACCGGGGATGTCACTGGCGGCATCGATGGAGCGGCGGATCAGTTCCAGCGAGGTCGGCCAGTCCATGCCCATGCCGCGCTGGGCGGTATCCATGGCCTCGGCCACGCCCAGCCCCAGCCGCCAGACGTCGCGGCGAAAGTCGAGCGTGGCATCCCAGTCGATCGCGCAATCGATCCACGGGTCCTGCTCGGCCAGCGGATCGGCCACCACATGAGCCGCCGAATACGCCACGCGGTTGAAGGCGCCGCTCTTGAGGGCCGGGAAGTTCTTCGGCACCGAGAGCTGGAAGTCTTCGAGCCGGCCGCCGGCGACCGGCAGGGCGATCGTGCGGGACAGGCGTTCAGGTGCGTTCATGCGATTCTCCTCGTCGGGCGGGTGCGCGGTGTGCGCGCTTCAGCGTTCGCGCAATGCGCGCAGGGTGCGGATGACCGCTGCGTTGTCCAGATGGGTGTCGCCGCGCGCCATGGATTGCGCCAGCAGGTCCCGGTGCAATTCCGACATCGGCAGTTTCTGGCCGCTCTGGCGGCCAAGTTCCAGCATCAGGCCGACATCCTTGGCGTGCTGGGCGACGGTGGCGACCGGCGGCTCGTAGTGATCCACCACCATCATCGGCCCCTTCTCCTGCGCCGCGCGCGAGGTGGCGGCGGAATCGAGCAGCAGATCGAGGTAGCGCGCCCGGTCGATGCCGAGACTTTCGGCCAGCGCCATGCCTTCGGCCAGCGCCAGCCGGTTCAAGCCCAGCACCAGATTGGTCGACAGCTTGGCCGCGGCCGCCTGCCCGAGCGCGCCGATCACCTTGCGGTGCTGCGTGACGGCCTGCAACATCGGCGTGGCGCGTTCGATGTCGGCGGCGCTGCCGCCGACGAACATGCGCCCTTCACCGGCGGCGATCTTCGCGCTCGAGCCGGAGATGGGTGCTTCCACGAAGGCGATGCCCGCCGCGGCGCACGCACCGCCGCATTCGACCAGCGTGGCCGGCAGCGCGGTGGTGATGCAGATCACCAGCGCTGTCCGGCGCGGCCGTGCGGCGGCCAGGGCGGAGGTGACCGCGCGCAGCTGGGCGTCGTCGAATACCGCGATCAGCAGGCAGTCGCAATCGGCGGCGAGGCTGGCGATGCTGTCGCGCGCGCTGCCGGGACGCGCGGCCTCGAGCAGGGCCGCGCGCGCCGGATCGATGTCGAAGCCGAGCACGCGGTGGCCGGCAGCCGCCAGCCTCGCGGCGAGGGCGCTGCCCACCAGGCCCAGCCCGGCGATGCCCGGCACGGACGAGGGCGGCATTCAGGTCTCTCCCGGGGCGAGCGGCCGCATAGTGTCGAAATCCGGCATGGCTGCGCTGGCGTAGCCCGCGCAGGCGAGGGAGCCGATGGCGATGCGCCCGTCGCGGATGGCCAGGCGCACCGCGCCGTGCGAATCCTCGTACAGGTCGCCATGCGCGCCCAGAAAGGCCTGCTGCTCATGACGCGGCAGCGCCGCCATGCCGTTCACGTAATGGTGCCCGTTGCGCTCCACATGGGTGATACCCAGCAGGTTCACCAGCGCGAGGTCCTGCTGCACGGCCAGCCCGGCCTGGGTGGTGAGGTCCTCGGCGGACATGAAGAAGCGCGGCTTGCCTTCCTCCCGGTTCCACTGCGCGCAGCGCGCGGCATTGAGAACGGACTTGTAGACGCCCTTGCAGGACTTGGACGACACCCCGTCGTAGCCGCGCGCGCGCGCCTCGACAAAGGTGTCGAGCGTGCCGTCGGACTCGTCGATGATCACCGGCAGGCCCAGCGGCGTGGCGCGGAAATCCGCCTCGAGGGCGTTCTTGCGGTTGATCGGCTGCTCGACGAACAGGATCGAGGCCAGCAGGCGCGCCAGCGCCGGGCGCGCGTGCATGCGCGATAGCAGTTCGAGCACCGCGGCGGCATCCGGATACTGCTCGTTGCCGTCGAGCGAGGCATGGTAAGGGACGGGGTCGCGGTCAAGCACCGCGGCGATGGCCTCCAGGCGCGCGATGTCGGCGTCGAGGTGGCCGCCCACCTTGAGCTTGAAGTGGCGATGGCCGTAGAAAGCCACCACGTCCTCGAAGGTCTCGGGCAACCCGTCGTCCACCCGCTCGCCCAGGTCGGCCGCGGTGATGGCGTCGACCATGCCGACGGTATGGCGCGCGGCGATGCTCGCTGCCGGGGTCAGGCCGGCCAGGAAGCGGTCGAAATCGATGCCTGCAAACGCGGGCAGGGCCGGGCCGATACCGGGCAGGTTGGACCGCATGGCGCTGTAGAAATCGGCAGACGCATGACGGCACACCGCGTCGAGGATGGCACGGTCGATCAGGGCCGGCCCGTAGTTGGCCAAGAGCGGGTTGTAGCCTGCGCGCCCCGCCGCCGACTGGTGGGCCGCATAGTGGCGCGCGAAGTGGCCGAACGCTGTCGCCGGAGTCGCCTCGCCCAGATAGGCGTCGCGCGCCATGCGCAGCACCGCGCGCAGCTGGTCGAAGTTGTCCTCGTTGGAGAGCGCGAGGTTCTTGTCGAACCATTTCGGGGCCATCATCTCGGCGGCCGCCCCGGTGGCCGTGCGGCCGTCGGCCATCGAAAGCGTGGCGCGCAC
>CANGUJ010000216.1 GCA_947456845.1 Burkholderiales bacterium
CTCGGCCCCGGCGACGCCTGCTACTTTCCCGCCGACACCTTCCACACCTTCACCAAGGTGAGCGACGAACCGGTGCGCGTATTGGTGATGTACACGCCGCCCTACGGCGAGAACAAGGACAAGGCGGTGGCCAAATGAAAATGAGCCAAGGCCTCGTCCGCGCGGCGGCCCTGTTCACGCTGGCTCTCGTCACGGAAGGCGCTGTCGCGCAATGGTCGCCGACCCAGAGCATCCGCATGCTCACGCCCTACGCCCCCGGCGGCGCGGCCGACATCGTCGCGCGCATCGTCGCCGACAAGCTGAGCCCGGCATTGGGCCAGCCGGTGGTGGTGGAAAACCGCGGCGGCGCCGGCGGCATCATCGGCACCGAACTGGGCGCCAAGGCGCCGCCCGACGGACATACCCTGATCTTCGGCTCGGACCCGCCCTACACCATCAACCCGCACCTGCAGAAGGTGCCCTACGACCCGCTCAAGGCTTTCGAGCATGTCAGCCTCACCGTCAACGTGCCGCTGCTCCTGGTGGTCAACCCGACGCGCGTGCCGATGGCGGGTGTGAAGGAGCTGGTCGCCGCGGCACGCGCCAATCCGGGCAAGTACACGATCGCCTCCTCCGGCAACGGCTCCTCGGGCCACCTGGCGGCCGAGCTTTTCAAGAGCCTGGCCGGCATCAACCTCGTGCATGTGGCCTACAAGGGCCAGGCGCCGGCCAATACCGACGTGCTGGGCGGGCAGGTCGACATGACCTTCACCTCGGTGGGTGCCTCGCTGCAGCACCTGAAAACCGGCCGGCTCAAGGCGCTGGCGATCTCCACGGCCAGGCGTTTTCCCGGCCTGCCGGACCTGCCCACCATGGCCGAATCCGGTGTGACCGGCTATGACATCGGCGTGTGGCTGGGGGCGTCGTATCCGGCCGGCACGCCGCGCGCAGCGGTGGAACGCATCAACGCCGAGATCAACAAGATGCTCGAAATGCCGGATGTGCGCGCCCGGCTCGACACGCTGGGCTATGTGCCGGCGGGCGGGCGGCCGGAGGTGCTCGCGCGGCGCATCGAATCGGACTATGCGCTTTTCGGCAAGCTGATCCGCGAGAACAACATCAAGGGGGAGTAAGGCGCGCCCGTCCGCCGGGCGGCGGAGCGGTTAAGCTTGGCACTTTCGCCTGTTCCGCCCAGCCCATGTCCGTCGCGCTTTTCCCCCTCGCCTGCCGCGCCGCCCTGCTGCTGGCGGCCTGCTGCGCCGGCATCGGCTCAAGCGTCGCCCAGGTCCCGACCCCCGCCCAGCAGCAGTTGCGCGAGCTCGACAGGGATCTCGTCGAAATCAACACCACCGACTCCGCCGGCAGTTGCACGGTGGCGGCCGAGGCGATGCAGAAGCGCCTGCTGGCAGGTGGCATCCCGGCCTCCGACATCCGCATCATCGTGCCGCCAGGCGCGCCGAAAAAGGGCAACCTGGTGGCGCGCCATCGCGGCACCGGCGCGAAAAAACCCATCCTGCTCCTGGGCCACCTCGACGTGGCGGAAGCCAGGCGCGAAGACTGGGTGCGCGACCCGTTCACGCTGATCGAGGAGGGCGGCTATTTCTACGCCCGCGGCGCCACCGATGACAAGTCGATGGTGGCGATCTTCCTCGACAACCTGATCCGCTACCGGCGCGAGGGCTGGCGGCCGGCGCGCGACATCATCGTCGCGGCCACCTGCGACGAGGAGATCATCCCGTCGAAATTCAACTGCGTGGAATACCTGCTCGGGAATCACCGCGCGCTCATCGACGCCGAGTTCGCCCTGAACGAAGGCGCGGGCAGCCTGCTCGACGCCGCCGGCAAGCCGGTGCGCATGGGCATACAGGCAGGCGAGAAGATGTTCCAGACCTACACCCTGGAAACAACCGATCCCGGCGGGCACAGCGCGATGCCGCGCAAGGACAACGCCATCGCGCACATGGCGGCGCGCCTGGCGCGGCTGGGCGCCCACGACTGGCCGTTCAAGCTCTCGGAGACCACGCGCGCCTATTTCGAGCGCATCAAGGTCTCCATGGTGGGCGCGCCGACGCCCTCGCCGGCACCCCCGCTCACCCGCGAGATCATGGCGCCGGTGGAACAGGTCAGCGCGCAGATGTGGCCGGGCGTGCCGCTGGTGCCGACGCTGCTGGTGGCGGCCACCGACAGCCGCTTCTTGAACAGTGCGGGCATTCCGGCCTACGGCCTGTCCGGCATGTTCCGCGATCCCGACGGCGGCGGCGTGCATGGCTTGAACGAGCGCCTGCGCGTGCAGTCCCTCTACGAAGGCCACGAGTTCCTGTACCGCGTGGTCAAGCTCTACGCCGGCGGGCACTAGCGCCCGCCGCAGGAAAGACCCCGCATCGGAACCCCCATGGCCCTGAAGTCCACCATCTACAAGGCCGAGCTGCAGGTGGCCGACATGGACCGGCATTACTACGCCGACCATGCGCTCACCATCGCCTGCCACCCATCCGAAACCGCCGAACGCATGATGGTGCGGGTGCTGGCCTTCGCGCTCAACGCCCATGAACTGCTGGCCTTCGGCAAGGGCCTGTCGGACGTGGAGGAACCCGACCTGTGGCGGCGCGACCTGACCGGGGCGGTGCAGCAGTGGATCGAGGTCGGCCAGCCCGACGAGCGCGCCATCCTCAAGGCCTGCGGCAAGGCGAACGCCGTCTCGGTCTACGCCTACGGCACCAGCACCCCGCAATGGTGGAAGGCCACCGGCCCGAAAGTGGAGCGGGCAAGGAACCTGTCCGTCTTCGCCCTCGACCCCGAGGCCGTGTTGGCACTCGGCAAGCTGGCCGCGCGCAGCATGCGCCTGCAATGCACCCTCCAGGAGGGCGACATCTGGATGCGCGATGACGCCGATGCGGTGCAGATCACCCTCACCTCCCTGAAGGCCTGAAGCCGATGCCCGACATCAAAGTCGCCATCCATACCGAGTTCATCGAGCTGAACCAGTTGCTCAAGCTGGCCGGCGTGGTCGACAGCGGCGGCGCCGGCAAGGCGCTGGTGGCCGCAGGCGGCATCCGCGTCAACAACAAGGAAGAGCTGCGCAAGACCGCCAAGATCCGCCCCGGGCAACGGGTGCAGGCTGGCGATGTCCGCATCCGCGTGGTCGCCGCCGGGTCGGTCGCCAGTGCGCCGGCCGGCCGGCAGGGGGCATGAAAAGACGGCCGAAACGCCGCCTGTTTGCCCGATGGCACACCCCTTGCGTTGGTAATCTCGAACCGATGCCCCACTTTCGTCCATGAACATGCGCGATTCGGCCCTGTCTCCGCAATCCATCCGGCTGGACAAGCTCCAGCAGAACATCCTCGAAAAGCTCTACAGCCGCTCCGAACGGCGCCACACGCTGCCCGAACTGGCGCGCGAGGTGTTTCCCGGTGCCACCGCCTACCGCGACGCGGAATTGATGGGCTTTGTCATGCCGCGGCTGCGGCGCATGCGCTCGCTGGATTTCGTGCGCATCGAACGCTTGGGTCCGGAGATGGCGGCCTCCATCAGCCTGCGCGGCATCGAGTTCATGGAGCGCCGGCCGCAGGCATCCTGAGCGCCCGCGGTGCGGCGCCCGCGGCGGCGGCGGCTCTCACGCTGCAGCGCGGTTTGACGCACCATGCCGGCGGCGGCATGATGCGCTGTCCATGGCCATCGATGTCGACCTGCACCGCCGCACCGTAAGCCTGCCCGCCCCGGAAGGCGGGCGGCCGATACGCTTTTCCGTGGTCGATGCCGGCCCGCGCGATGCGCTGCGCACCCTGGTGTTCATCCACGGCTTCGGCGGCCGCGCCGCCTACTGGCACTTCCAGCTCGATCATTTCCACTACGACAGCCGCGTCATCGCACTGGACCTGCGCGGCCACGGCCTGTCCGACGCGCCGCATTCGCGCTATGACGTGCCGGAGTTGTGCGCCGATGTGGTGGCCATGCTGGAGGCGGTGGGCGCGCCGGAGCGCTTCGTGCTGGTGGCGCATTCCTTCGGCGGTGCGATCTCCACCTACTTCCTAGACAAGCATCCGCAGCGCGTCGAACGTTTCGTGATCATCGGCTCGGCCGTCTCGTTCAGGCTCAAGTGGACCGGGCGCGCCCTGCTGGGCCTGCCGGCGCCCCTGCTGCGCCTGGCGCGCCGCACCGTGCCGGCAGCGCGCCTGTACCCGCCGGCGCATGTGGTGAGCGCACAGAACCGCAATGCGCTGTCGGTATGGGACGGCACGGCGATGTTGAAGAGGATCGCCGTGCCCACGCTGGTGATCCTCGGCCAGCGCGACTTCCTGTTCGAGGAGGCCTCGCAGCGCGGCCTGGCGCAACTCATTCCCGGCGCCGAGGAGGTGGTCATTCCGGTGTCCGCGCACCAGGTGATGGTGGAACGGCCGGACGCGGTCAATCGCGCCCTCGAGCGCTTTCTCGGGCCGGCGCGCCTGGCCGAGGAGCGCGCTGCGCGGCGCGCCCGCGCCCGCGCACTGGAGAAGGAGCGGCCCTGGCTCAAGTACTACGACAGCCGCACCCCGTACCGCATTCGCCCGCCGATCGCGCCGGTGACGCGCACCCTCGAAGCGGCGGCGCGGCGCTTCGCCGCCACCGATGCGCTGCGCTTCCATGGCCGGCGCATGAGCTATCGCCTGCTCAACCGCCTGTCCAACCGTTTCGGCAACGGCCTGGCGCAACTCGGCGTGGCGCCGGGCGACCGGGTGGCCATCATGCTGCCCAACATCCCGCAGGCACTCATCGCCTATTACGGCGTGCTCAAGCTGGGCGCGGTGGCGGTGTTCGTCAACCCGCTGTATTCGCGCGCGGACCTGGTCGAACGCCTCAATGATGCCGGCGCGCGCACCCTGATCGCGCTCACCGACTATCGCGGCGAAATCGACGCCATCGGCGCCATGGCGCGGCTCGAGCATGTGGTGCTCACCTCCTTCAAGTCGATGATGGGGTTGCGGCAGCGCCTGGCCTACCGCTTTCTCGGGCCCGCCGGCGGCGCGCCAGGACCGGCCGGGGGCGGCGGCGCGCCGGAAACCACGCGCTTTTCCAGCCTGCTGGCGCGCGGCAGCAGCGCGCCCCTGCCGGCGCCGGCGATGCAGAGCCTGGCGGTGATCGCCTACACCAGCGGCACCACCGGCGCCGCACCCGCCGGCGTGATGCTCACCCATGCCAACCTCGCGGCCAATGCCTTGCAGCTGCGCCACTGGACGCCCGAGATCCGCCCCGGCGACGAGCGCGTTCTCGCGGTGGTGCCGTTCTCGCACGCCTATGGCATCACCGGCTGCGTCAACCTCGCCGCGCTGGTGGGCGCCACCCTGATATTGCTGCCGCGCTTCGATGTCGAGGAGACCCTCGAGACCATCGCGCGCGAGAAGCCCACCATCTTTCCCGGCGTGCCGCAAATGTTCCAGAGCCTGGCGCTGTTTCCCGGCGTGCGCAAGTACGGCGTGGCGTCGATCCGCCTGTGCGTTTCCTCGGGCTCGCCGCTGCCCCTGGAGGTGCAGGAGGAGTTCGAGAAGCTAACGCGCGGCCGGGTGGTGGAAGCCTATGGCCTGACCGAGGCGTCGCCTGCGACCCACTGCAATCCGCTCGGCGGCCAGCGCCGCCACGGATCGATCGGCCTGCCGCTGCCCGACACCGAAGCGCGCATCGTCGATCCGGACAGCGGCGCCGACCTGCCGCCGGAGACGCCGGGGGAACTGCTCGTGCGCGGCCCGCAGCTCATGCAGGGTTACCATGGCCGCGCCGGCGAAACCGCCAAGGCCCTGCGCGAAGGCTGGCTCTGTACCGGCGACATCGCCCGGATGGACGAGGACGGCTTCTTCTACGTGATCGACCGCCGCAAGGACGTGATCTTCATGGGCGGCTATCCGATCTACCCGCGCCACATCGAAGAGGTGCTGTACGAGCACCCGGCGGTGCTGGAGGCGGCCGTGGTCGGCATGCCGGAGTGGGGCCGGGGCGGGGCGATCCGTGCCTTCGTGGTGCCGCGCGGCGAAACGCGCCAGGGCAGCGACAGCCTGCGCGCCGAACTGGTCGCGCACCTGGCGCGGCGCCTGCCCGCGCACGCGCTGCCGTCGAACCTGACCTTCGCCGAGCGCCTCCCGCGCAACATGCTGGGCAAGGTGTTGCGGCGGGAACTGGCGGCGCTGTCAGGCGGCAGCGCCTGACAGGCCGGGCGCGCTCGGGCAGGTTTGCGCGACGGCGCGCGGCGCGTCGCCCTACTTGGTGCCGAAGACGCGGTCGCCGGCATCGCCCAGGCCCGGCAGGATGTAGGCATGGTCGTCGAGCGTGCGGTCGACGGACGCGGTGTAGACCGCCACGTCCGGGTGCTCGGCGGCCATCACCTCCAATCCGCGCGGCGCGGCCAGAAGGCAGATGTAGCGGATCGACTTCGCGCCGTGCTCCTTCAGGCGCGTGAGCGCCGCGCTCGCCGAGTGGCCGGTGGCGAGCATGGGGTCGAGCACGATGGCCAGGCGCCGGCCGATGTCTTCCGGCACCTTGAAGTAGTACTCCACCGCGTCCAGCGTGGTCGGATCCCGGTACAGGCCCACATGGCCCACCCGTGCGGCCGGCACGAGGTCGAGCATGCCGTCGAGCATGCCGAGCCCGGCGCGCAGGATGGGCACGAAGCAGAACTTCTTGCCCGCCAGCACCGGCGCGTCCATGGTCTCGAGCGGGGTTTCGATGCGCCGCGTGGTCATAGGCAGGTCGCGTGTCGCCTCATAGAGCATGAGCGGCGAGAGTTCGCGCAGCAGCAGGCGGAACTCGCCGGTGGAGGTTTCCTTGCGGCGCATCAGGGAAAGCTTGTGCTGCACCAGCGGATGGTTGATGA
>CANGUJ010000217.1 GCA_947456845.1 Burkholderiales bacterium
CGCGGCGGCCACCCGGCCGCCGTGGCGCTCGACGATGCGCCTGACCGTGGCCAGCCCGACACCGGTACCGTCGAAATCCGTGGCCGCGTGCAGGCGCTGGAACATGCCGAACAGCTTGCCCGCATAGGCCGCATCGAAGCCGACGCCGTTGTCCGTCACGCTAAATACGACCGCGTCGTTTTCGATGTGCGCCTCGATGGCGATGGCCGGCCGCTCGGCGCGCGCGCTGAACTTGACCGCGTTGCCGATCAGGTTGGCCCACACCTGGCGCAGCAGGACCGGATCGCCGCTCACCGCCGGCAGCCGCCCCACCGTGACCGCCACCGCGGACCTGTCGACGATTTCCTCCAGCACCGAGGCGACCATCGCCTGCATCGACACCTGGCCGTTGACGGGATCGGTGCGTCCCAGGCGCGAGAACTCCAGCAGGCCGTCCACCAGCGCGGCCATCCGGCGGGCGCTGCGGCTGATCTGTTCCGCATCGCGCTGGGCGGAGGCCGGCAGCACGGCCTGGTGCTCCATCTTGAGCAGGCTGGCGAAACCGTCCATCGCCCGCAGTGGCGCGCGCAGGTCATGCGCCACCGTATGGCTGAAGGACTCGAGCTCCTGGTTGGCCTCGGCGAGTTCGCGCGCGCGCGCCTCGAGCGCGCCCCGGTGTCGGGCGTTGGCGTCGAGCAGGTCGCGCTGGGCGTCCATGATGCCCTGCTGCAGGACGCGGATGCGCGAGGTCAGCGCCATCGACAGCAGCACCACATCGAAGGCAAGACCGATATGCAGCCCGTGGGTACCCACCGTATTGGCCGGGAAAAGCGCAAAATTGCGCAGCGCGCCCAGCACCACGAAAAACAGCAGACAGGTCCAGGCGAACAGGAAATAGCGCGCCGGCTTGAATCCCCGCGCCAGCGCCTTGACGCCGATCCACAAGGTGAGGACGGCGCCGCAGGGCGCGACGAAGCTCAACACGCGCATGATCGTGCCATATTCGAAAACCAGGCCGGTTCCGGCAAAGATGGCAAGGCCGCCCGCGGCTGCGATGATCACCTGCATGCCGCGGTCTAGACGCGGTTCCTGGCGGGCGCTGTCGAGGAAGGTGCGCGCGAACAGCGCGCCGAACATGAGCGCGACGCAAAGGAAAAAAACCAACGCGTGGTTGGCAATCCATATGTTTTGCGGCCAAAGGTACTCGAAGGCGAAGCCGTCGAAGACGAACAGGCCCATGCCGAAACTGCCCACATAGGCGACGTACCAGAGATAAGCGCGGTCGCGCAGCGAAAGAAACACGACCAGGTTGTACAGGAACAGGGCGACGAGCATGCCGTAGAACATGCCGAAGGCGAGCTGCTCGCTACGCTCGTGCCGCGCAAAGGCCTCCTCCGTCCACAGCGTCAGCGGCGCAGTCAGGGTGTTGGCACTAGCCAACCGCAGGAAGTAGACGGTCGGCGCGCCCGGGTCGGTTGCGATGCGGAACACATGGTTCCGGTGCGGCACCGGACGCGAATGCCACGGGATATGGTCGCCGGCCCGCTGGACCTCGAACCCGCCACCTGTCTTGGAAGTGTACAGCTCGACCAGGTCGAGGCTGGCCATCCCGACCTCGAGCATGAGGCGCGAGCGACCCGGCACCGGCTCTATCGCGAAACGCAGCCAGTGGTGCGCGCGGTCGTACCCGAAATTGACATATTCCTGTTTGATGGGCACGAAGTAGACCGCCATGCCGGCCGCGGCGACCTCGTCGACCCCGCGCCGACCGGACAAATCGCGCAGGTCGGAAACCTTGCGGCTGATGTTCATGCTGCCCGTGCCGGCAACTTCGCCGACCGTGATCAAGCGGTCGGCCGCGCCTGCGCAGCCTGCCCAGATCAGCAGCAACCAAAGCCACCAACAGCGCATCGGATTCGTTCCTCTCCCTACCGTCAGGCCGCGCCTATGGCCTTGTTCACCCGCGGCATGACTTCCTCGGCCATCAGCACCATCGAGCGCCTGGCCAGCACCGGGTCGACCCAGTCCATGCCGGCGTAGACCAGTTCGCCGAAATCTCCGGCCTCCTCGCGCAGCTTGAGGATGGCCTCGACCACCTCGTCGACGGTGCCGCAGATCACCAGTTCATCGAGCAGGCGCTCCAGTGTCACCGCACTGTCATCCTCGTCGGCATGTTTCTTGAAAATGACGTGGCGCTTGGCCATCATCATCTTGGTGCGCAACTGGTTCCAGTAATAGCGGTAGGGGCTGTTGGGGTCCTCGCGGCCGTAGCGCCGCGCGGTGCGCGCGTCATCGGCCACGAAGATGGTGCGCGCCACCCGCCAGTCGGCGGGGTCGGCCACCTGGCCGGCGCGCTGCTTGCCTTCGACGTAGTTGCGCCAGTGGCTGGGCAGCCACTGCGCCAGCAGGAAGTTGGCCGACAGCGGGTGGAAATCCCGCTCGCCCATGGCGATCACGCCCTTGGAATGGGGGGCCACCACCGTACCGATGATTTCCGGGCGCGGACGCTGCAGGGGCTTGTACATGATGCCGCGGCCGATCTCCGGGCGGCTGGTTTGCGCGGTGGAGACCTTGAAGCGGTTGCCGGGAAAATCGATGTCGTAGGGCGGCTCGCGCTCCCAGATGGCGAGAATCACATCGATCGACTCGGCGAAAATCCGGTTGCGCTCTTCCTGGGCCAGGCCGAGACCGAGCGCCTCCGCGTCAGAGGACAACGCCCCCGGGCTGATGCCGAAGATGAAGCGGCCGCGCGCCAGGTGGTCGAACATGGCCGCGTGCGCGGCGATCAGGGTCGGATGCGAATGCGAAAGGTTGGAGGTGCCGGTGCCGAGCTTGATCTGGGTCGTCTCGGGAATGAGCGTGGCCAGGAAGATGAAGCTATTGGTGACGTTTTCCGCCTTGTCGGTGAGGTGTTCGCCCACGAAGGCGTCATGAAAGCCCAGCTTGTCGGCCAGGATGATGGCCTCGCGGTCCTCCTGCAGGGTGGTGAGGGTGTCGCGCTGCCAGGGATGCAGCGGCATGGTGAAGTAGCCGAGTCGCACGGGGTTGTCCTTGTACTGCTCCGCAGGGAATCCGCGGAGTCGTTTATTGGGGCTCGATGCAGGCGGCCTTGACGTAGCCGACCCAGCGCTCGATTTCCTGCTGAACGAAACGCCGTGCCTGTCCGCGCGACAGGGCGTACGCCGTCATGCCGAGCTCATCCAGCCGGGCGCGGATGGTCTTGGACGGATAGGTTCGCGCCAGGACGCTGCCGCCGGCACACGCGGCGACGGTGACGATGAGCAGCCCAACCAGGCGCGACGGAAATCGCATGCGGAAGTCTCCGGGTTCGTTTTGGTCAGTGGCTACAGCGGAATCGCCATCAGGGTATCGATGCGGCGACTGTCGAGCAGCACCCGCTTGTCCTCGAACAGCGGGGCATCGCCCAAGAGGATGCGGTCGATGTAGCGCCCGGTGGCAAAAAGCAGGGTGGCGCCGTCGTGCATGACCCGCGCGACATGGAAGTTGGAGACCGCGTCGACGATTGCGCCCTCCGCCCGCGTGATGAGGGTGGAAGACACCACGTGCCGATATCCCTGCGCCTCGTAGATGTTGGCATGGCGCAGCGCCGCCACGCGATCGCGCATCATGGCCGGTGAATCGGCCTGCACGATGCACAGCGGCAAGCCGGCCGCATGGTTTTCGGCGGTGGTGATGCGGTAGCGCCCGGTGGACGAGAAAAACCCCGGCCAATCCTCCAGCCGGTCGTCGTCGAGCGCATGCACATAGCGCGCGAGCAGGTTCTCTACCTGCCACTGCACTCGCGGGTCGATGGTCGCCATCAGAGGCCCATCCTCGCCCGCCAGGCCTGCCAGAAGCCGCGCACCGAGGTTTCGCTGATGCGCGATTCGTTCGACGCCACATCACGGCCGCCCATCTCGACGACCGCCTGGTGGTCGCCCGCGCCGATGATTGCGCGCTGCACGAAGCCGGTGGCCGCGCCGTCCTCCATCGAGATGAAGCCGGCCGGCCCGATCAGGTTGGCCTGAGCCAGGCGCAGTTCGGTGCGCGCCTGGTCGTCGTCCGCATAGCCGAAGGCGGTCCAGAACAGCTCGGTGGATTCCAGCCCGCGCGGCGCCACGCGGCGCACCGCCAGGCAGTTCTTGATCTGCTGCAGCACGAAGCCGGGAAACACGCCGACGATCTGCACGGTGATGCCGTCGCCGATTTCATCGACCGAATCGAGCACCTCGGGCGCCTCCAGCGCGAAGCCCCCGGCGGCCGAGCGCATGCCGGCCTTCTCGTAGTCGTCCGACTTCACCGCGTCGGTGATGGAGTAGCTGACGTGGCAGCCGCCGTCGCCGCCGACGATCACGCCGCCGCGCTGCGACAGCCGGTTGATGCGGAAGGTGGTGAAGAAGAGATGCAAGAGGCTCGCATGGTAGGTGTCCTTGACATTCTCCATGTAGAGCTTCCAGTTGTTGGGCAGCATCTGGCTGTAGCCGCCGAGCGGCTTTACCGGCTTCGCCATCACGCGCCTGACCTTCTCGGCCACATCCGCGCCCAGGTAGTCTTCCACCGGCGGCATGCCGTCGGCCAACGTGCCGAACAGCAGGCCGTGGTAATTCTCGATCTTCAATTGGCGCGGCGCCTGCGCATCCGGCTGCGCGTCCGGCAGCATGCCGCCGCTGCCCTTGATGCCGCGCCGGAAGGCCACGCCGGTGAGCTTGCCGGTGAGGTCGTAGGTCCAGTTGTGGTACACGCAGGCCATCTCGCGCGCGCTGCCCGCGGGCTTGAAAACCAGCAAGGCGCCGCGATGCGCGCAACGGTTCTCGAAAGCATGGAAGGCGCCTTCCGCGTCCCGCGTGACCACCACCGGCATGTCGCCCAGATCGCTGGTCCTGAAGGTGTTGGGGCCGGGCAGCTCGGCGGCCAGGCACAGGAAATTCCACGAGCGGCCGCGAAACACCCGGTCCATCTCCTGCCGGTACAGGTCGGCGTCCTGGTACACCCAGTAAGGCACGCGGGTCAGCCCTTCCTGCGGCCAGGCCGGGGTTTGCGGGGTTGCGGCCATTGCGCCTGGGCTTATGGTGTGGGAACAGCTCAAATTATAATGAGCGGTCACTAAATAATGATGGTGCGGCGCCGCATCCGGCAGCGTCGGCGCGGTTCGCCTGCACAGGAGACAGACATGAGCCACCCCCTGCGGCACGCGATCGCCGCTGCCCTGTTCGCCCTGTCGCTCGCCTTTGCAGCGGGCGCATCCGCCCAGGACGCCGGCAACTGGCCCAACCGTCCGATCCGCATCGTCGTGCCCTTCCCCGCAGGCGGCACCGCCGACGTGCTGCCGCGCGCGCTGGCCGAAAGGATTTCGGCGCGCCTGGGCCAAAGCGTGCTGATCGAAAACCGCGCGGGCGCGGCCGGCAACATCGGTGCCGAGCTGGTGTACAAGGCCGAACCCGATGGCTACACCTTCCTGGCCGCGCCGCCGCCGCCCTTGGTGATCAACCCCAGCCTGTACGCCAAGCTGGCGCACGACCCCACCCAGATGGTGCCGGTCGGCGTGATGGCCGCCGTGCCCAACGTGCTCCTGGTGCATCCCAAGGTCGCCGCCAACACCATGCAGGAGTTCATCGCCTTCGTGAAGGCCAATCCGGACAAGCTCAACTATGCCTCGCAGGGCAGCGGCACCACCTCGCACCTGACGGCCGAGCTCTTCAAATCCATGGCCGGCGTGCGCATCACCCATGTGCCGTACAAGGGCACCGCCCCGGCGCTGACCGACCTCCTGGCCGGCCAGGTGGAGGTGATGTTCGACAACTTAGGCGTATCGCTCCAGCATGTGAAGTCGGGCAAGCTGAAGGCGCTGGCCATCGGCAGCGAGAAGCGCGTTTCCTCCTTGCCCGGCGTGCCTACGGTGGCCGAGGCGGGGCTGCCGGGCTTTGTGGCGATTGCCTGGTTCGGCGTGATGGCACCGCCGAAAACCTCGCCCGAGATCGCCGCCAGGCTTTCGGCGGCCATCGCCGAGGCCCTCAGACACCCCGACGTGCAGCGCCGGTTGGTCGATCTCTCGGCCGAGCCGGTGGGCAGCACCCCGGCGGAAATGGCCGCCTTCATGAAGGACGAGGTCGAGCGCTGGCGGCGGGTGATCAAGAGCGCCGGGGTGAAGGTGGATTGAGCAGGGCCGGCTGGCTGGCGCACCTGACGAGCCAGCCAAGCGTCATGATCCGGGCAGCGCATCCGCTTGTCCCGCCATGTTCGCCCCCCTGACCGTTTTTCTCGACCTCGAAACCACCGGCCTTTCGCCGAAGGACGACGGCATCACCGAGATCGGCATGGTCATCCTCGAGGAGGGCAAGCCGCCTCGCGAATGGTCCACCCTGGTGCGACCGCCAAAGCCGATCCCGCCGGAGATCGCGCGCATGACCGGCATCACCAACGAGATGGTGCGCGACGCGCCGACCTTCGCCGAGGTGGCGCCGCATCTGGCGGCCCTGCTCGACGGCGCGCTGATGGTGGCCCACAACGCCCGCTTCGACTACGGCTTTCTCAAGCAGGCGTTTGCTCGCGTGGACCATGCGTTCTTCGCGCCGACGCTGTGCACCGCGCGCCTGGCGCGCGAGCTGGAGCCTGGCCTCGAATCTGCCGGGCTCGATGCGCTGTCGGCGCGCTACCGGCTGCCCGGCGCCGACCGGCACCGCGCGCTGGGCGACGCGCGCCTGGCGCATGCACTGGCCCGGCATCTGGCCGGCCGCTGCGATGCGGATACGCTCAAAGCGGCGGTCGGGCGGGTGCTGCGGCGCCCGTCACTGCCGAAGCACCTGCCGGTCGATGCGC
>CANGUJ010000218.1 GCA_947456845.1 Burkholderiales bacterium
CCCATCTGGCGGGGATGCGTGAAAAGGTGTCGTTGCCCCGAGTGCCTGGACCACGGCGATGCCGCGCTCCGCGCCTCATCAAGCGGGCAAAGACGTGAGTTTATCTTTTATCGCCGCGCTGCCTTGCGCTCTCGCGATCCAGCGAGCGCAGGTAGTCGAGTTTTTCGCGGATCTTGATTTCCATGCCCCTGGCCACCGGCCGATACCAGTTCACCTCGGGAAAATCGGCCGGAAAGTAGTCCTCGCCGGCCGCATAGCCGCCTTCTTCGTCATGGGCATAGCGATATTCGCGGCCGAAGCCCATGTCCTTCATCATCCGCGTCGGTGCGTTGCGCAGGTGCACCGGCACCGGCCGCGTCTGGTCCTGGGCAACGAAGGCGCGTACCGCGTTGTAGGCCTCGTAGACCGCGTTGGACTTGGGCGCCACCGCGAGATACAGCACGGCTTCCGCCAGCGCCAGTTCGCCTTCGGGCGAGCCCAACCGCTCGTAGGTTTCCGCGGCATCCAGCGTGAGCCGCAGCGCGCGCGGGTCGGCCAGGCCGATATCCTCGCTGGCCATGCGCACCAGGCGCCTGGCCAGGTATCGCGGGTCGGCGCCGCCATCGAGCATGCGCACAAACCAATAGAGCGACGCATCGGGATTGGAGCCCCGCACCGATTTGTGCAGCGCGCTGATCTGGTCGTAGAACTGGTCGCCGCCCTTGTCGAAGCGCCGCAGGTTCTGCGAGAGCGAAGTGGCGATGAATTCGCCGCCGATCACCGACAGGCCTTGCGCAAGCGCCGCCGTGGTGACGATCTCGAATGCGTTCAGGATGCGCCGCGCATCGCCGTCGGCCCATCCGATCAGC
This sequence comes from Burkholderiales bacterium, assembly GCA_947456845.1. Lineage (GTDB taxonomy): Bacteria > Pseudomonadota > Gammaproteobacteria > Burkholderiales > JAEUOS01 > JAEUOS01. The sequence continues at coordinate 849 of CANGUJ010000218.1, forward strand.
CGGCCGATGGCATCCTCGTCCAGCATCACGCCGCCCGCGTGCGCCGCCGCACGCGCCAGTAGGCCGCGCATGTCGTCCGCGTTCAAGGGCTGCAACACGTACACCGTGGCACGCGAGAGCAACGCCCCGTTGACCTCGAACGACGGGTTCTCGGTAGTGGCCCCGATGAACGTGAAGAGCCCGCTTTCCACGTAGGGCAGGAAGGCATCCTGCTGGCTCTTGTTGAAGCGGTGCACCTCGTCGACGAAGAGGATGGTCGAACGTCCGCGCGCGCGCGCCTCTTCCGCGCTCTTCACCGCCTCACGGATCTCCTTGACCCCGCCCAGCACGGCCGAGATGGCCTGGAACTCGGCGTTGAAGCCGCGCGCCATCAGCCGGGCGAGCGTGGTCTTGCCGACCCCCGGGGGGCCCCACAGGATCATCGAATGCGCCTTGCCGGCGGCAAATGCGACCCGCAGAGGCATCCCCGGCCCCAGCAGGTGGGCCTGGCCGATCACCTCGTCGAGGTCGCGCGGGCGCAGCACCTCGGCCAGCGGCGCCGCGCCCGGCGAATGCGGGCCCGTGTCCGGTCGACCTGGCGCGGCTGCGGGTTCTTCCTGATCGAAAAGGGAGGCGTTGGTCAAGGCGAGTCGGCGCTGCTGGCGCGCCCGATTGCACCGGCCGCTACTTGCCGTCGGCGCCGAACACGTCGGCCCCCTTGGGCGGCGTGAAGCGGAAGGCATCCGCCGTCAGCACGGGGTTGCGTTCCATCTTGCCGAACTGCAGCACCGAGGTCTGGCCGAAGCTGTCCTTGAGTTCCATCGCGGCGAGCACGGCGACACCCCCTTCGACGCGCATGCCGATGCGGACCAGTTCGAAGGTCGTGTCCCTGGACTTCGGCACCGCGATCAGCCATTCCAGCCCATCCTTGCTGCCGCCATCCTTCAGGTCGAAGTTCTTTTCCAGGTCGTCATTGCCGGCCAGGATCGCCGCCGGGCTCTGGCCCAGTGCGCCGTCGAGTTTCCTGACCGTCACCTGGTTCAGGTCGCGGTCGTGGATCCACAATCTCTCGCCGTCCCCCACGATGGACTGCTCATAGGGCTTTTCGTACACCCACCTGAACTTGCCCGGCCGCTGGAAGGTGAACGATCCGGACACCGGGTTCGAAGTCTTGCCCGACTTGTTGACCACCACCTGTGTGAAGGTGGTCTTGCCGGAACGCGTTGCGCGGACGAATTCCCGCAGGGCATCGAGTGCGGCGGCCTCTCCGCGTAGCGGCGCCAGCGCCGTTGCCACAAGCAGTATGCGGACCAGGTGTTTCATTCGACCCGCGCCGGCGCCAGGATGTCGCGATTGCCGTTCGATTGCATGGGCGACACCAGCCCGGCCTTCTCCATCGCCTCAAGCAGCCGCGCGGCGCGGTTGTAGCCGATGCGCAGATGCCGCTGCACCAGCGAAATCGAGGCCCGCTTGTTGCGCAGCACGACCTCGACCGCCTGGTCGTACAGCGCGTCAGCCTCGGCGTTGCCCCCCTCGCCGCCCTCGCCACCGTCCTCGCCCTCCAGAACCCCGCCCTCGAGGATGCCCTCGATGTAGTTGGTGGGGCCGAGCTTCTTGAGGTAGCTCACCACATGGTGAACCTCGTCATCGGCGACGTAGGCACCATGCACGCGCTGCGGCAAGCCGGTGCCCGGCGGCAGGTAGAGCATGTCGCCCTGCCCGAGCAGGGACTCCGCCCCCATCTGGTCGAGGATGGTGCGCGAGTCGATCTTGGAAGACACCTGGAACGCCATGCGGGTCGGAATGATGGCCTTGATCAGGCCGGTGATCACATCAACGCTCGGGCGCTGGGTGGCGAGGACAAGATGAATGCCCGACGCGCGCGCCTTTTGCGCCAGGCGGGCGATGAGTTCCTCGATTTTCTTGCCGGCCACCATCATCAGGTCGGCCAGTTCGTCGATCACCACCACGATGAAGGGCAGGTGCTCGAGCGGCTCGGGCGATTCCGGGGTCAGCGTGAACGGGTTGGTCAGCGGCTTGCCGGCCGCCTTCGCCTCGGCCACCTTGGCGTTGAATCCCGCCAGGTTGCGCACCCCCTGGGAACTCATCAGCTTGTAGCGCCGTTCCATCTCGGCCACGCACCAGTTGAGCGCATTGGCCGCCTGCTTCATGTCGGTCACCACCGGCGCGAGCAGATGCGGAATGTCGCCGTAGACGCTCATTTCAAGCATCTTCGGGTCGATCAGGATCAGGCGCACGTCCCTGGCCTCGGCCTTGTAGAGCAGCGACAGCAGCATGGCGTTGATGCCCACCGACTTGCCCGAACCGGTCGTGCCGGCCACCAGCAGGTGCGGCATGCGCTGCAGGTCGGCCACCACCGGCTTGCCGGCGATGTCCTTGCCGAGCGCGATGGTCAGCATGGAGGCATTGTCGTTGTAGACCTGCGAGCCGAGAATCTCGGACAGGCGCACGATCTGCCGCTTGGGGTTCGGCAACTCCAGGCCCATCAGGCTCTTGCCGGGAATGGTCTCGACCACGCGGATGGACACCAGCGAAAGCGCGCGCGCCAGGTCTTTGGCCAGCCCGACGATCTGGCTGCCCTTCACGCCGGTGGCGGGCTCGATCTCGTAGCGCGTGATCACCGGGCCGGGGTAGGCCGCCTTGACCTCCGCCTGCACGCCGAAATCCTTGAGCTTCTTCTCGATCAGGCGCGAGGTGAACTCGACGGTGTCTGCGCTCACGGACTCCTGTTGCGCCGCCGCGGCATCGAGCAGGTGCAGCGGCGGCAGCCCGCTATCGGGCAAGTCGGAGAACAGCGGCACCTGTTTCTCCTTTTCAACCCGCGGCGACTGCGGCACCGCCACCACCTGGGGTTCGATGCGGATCTCCGGCCGCGCCGCGAAAAGCTCGCGGCGTTCCTCTTCGACGATGTGCTCGCGCTCCACCAAGGCGATCTCGCCGGCTTCGCGGTCGCGCCTTTCGTCGCGCTTGCGGCGGAAATGGATCCAGGCATTCTCGATCGCCCCGCCCAGGCGCTCGGCCAGCGAAATCCACGACAGCCCGGTCAGCAGCGAAAACCCGATGGCCATGCCGACGATGGCCGCCAGCGTCGCCCCCGTAAAGCCCAACTGGGACTTCAGCACCCCGCCCAGGACCATGCCGGTCATGCCCCCGGGGGCCAGCGGCAGCCCCGCCTTCAGGGTATGGAAGCGCAAGGCCTCGACGGTAGCGCTGGCGACGAGCAGAAGGACGAATCCGCCGAGCAGCGCGACCAGCGAGCGCCGGTCAAGCACGGTGGCGTCCTCGCCGAGACTGGCGTCGGACAGGCGCCGGTATCCGGCCACCACCAGGTAGCCAAACAGCACCACCGACCACCAGGCGGACAATCCGAACGCGTAAAGAAGAAGGTCCGCGACGTAGGCGCCGAACCTGCCGCCGGCATTGCCGACCGCAGCGCCGGTCGCCTCGTGCGACCAGCCGGCATCGCCCCTGCCGTAGGTTGCCAGAATCAGCACCAGGTAAATGCCGCATCCCACGAAGGCGATCCAGCGCGACTCGCGCAGCAGGCGGGCCGCGCGCGACACACCAAGTGTACCGGTCAGGTCGGCGCGCTCTGCGTTCATGCGCGGATTATAGGCGGGCGACCCGGGCGGCCGCGTGCGACCTGAGGCGCCAGCATGGCAGGCAAACCGCTTGCGATGAGCTCGGCACGGCGCGCCCGCCACATCGATGCGACGCGCGCCGCTTCAAAGCGTGGATGCGAGCCGTTCACGCAAGGCGATCGCGCCGTCGGGCATCACTTCGATATAGCCCTCGACCTCGAGACCCTTCATCACGCGGCTGACCATTTCGCGCGATGCGCCGATCATCTTGGCGATATCCTGGCGCGGCAACTTCCGCCTGACCACCTTGCGCCCGCCGACCTCTTCGGAGAACTCGAGCAGCACGCGCGCCACGCGCCCGTAGACGTCGAGCAGGGCCAGGCTCTCGATCTTGCGGTCCGCTTCGCGCAGGCGCTTGACCAGGCTGCGGATGATCACCATGGCCAACTCGAAGTTGTTTTTCAGGAGCGCGTTGAAATCCTCCTTGGACAGCACCACGAATTCGCTCTGCTCGGTGGTGACCACCGAGGCCGCGCGCGGCGCGCCGTCGAGCAGTCCCAGCTCCCCCACGAAGTCCCCGGGACCGAGCACCGCCAGAATGACCTCCTTGCCTTCGTCGTCGGACATCTGCACCTTGATGCGACCGGCAATGACGATGTACAGGCTGTCGGTAGGGTCGCCAGCCTTGATGATCGTGCGGTTCTTGGGCGCCGACTTGCGCGCCATGACGGCGGAAAGCGCATGCAACTGCGCGTCGTCGAGAACCGCGAACAGGGGAACGTTGCGCAGGATGCCGACGTGAATGCTTGGATGGGCCATGCTCGCTACTCCCCAAATTCCACCAGTTCGAGAAAACTACCGCCTCGTCATCACGCCGGGCGCTACGCCGGCATACAGTCGGGCTATCCGGCTGACCGGCAGGCATGGCATTCGATCCATATCGCCACGCCCCTTCCGGCCGCATCGCCGGAATCCGGACGCGGCCATGGCGCTGCGCCGCACCAAAAGGGCAGGCCATGTCGATATGGGATAATCCAGCGCTTCACGGGGTATGCCGCCAACATGCCGGAAAACATCAGGCAATTTCGATGTTTTCAAGCACTTTCTCAAGTATAGCCACAAATTTTTGCAAGAGCTCGCCTCCATGACCACCAGCCGACATTCACGCGTACTGATCCTGGGCTCCGGCCCGGCCGGTTACTCTGCCGCCGTCTACGCGGCGCGCGCCAATCTCAAGCCGGTGCTGATCACCGGACTGGAGCAGGGCGGGCAACTCATGACCACCACCGATGTGGACAACTGGCCGGCCGACGCCGATGGCGTGCAGGGCCCCGAGCTGATGGACCGGTTCCGCCGGCATGCCGAGCGCTTCGGCACGGAAATGATCTTTGACCACATCCACACCGCCCAGCTGACGGCCAAGCCGATCACACTGGCGGGCGATACCGGCACCTACACCTGCGACGCCCTCATCATCGCGACCGGAGCCTCGGCCATGTACCTGGGGCTTGAATCCGAGCAAAAATTCATGGGACGCGGCGTCTCGGGATGCGCCACCTGCGACGGTTTCTTCTACCGCAACCAGGACGTATGCGTCGTCGGCGGCGGCAACACCGCGGTCGAGGAAGCCCTCTACCTTTCCAACATCGCCAGGACGGTCACGGTCATCCACCGCCGCGACAAGTTTCGCGCCGAGGCCATCCTGATCGACAAGCTCATGGCCAAGGCCGCCGACGGCAAGGTCCGTATCGAATGGAACCACACCTTGGACGAAGTCCTCGGTGACGACCGCGGCGTGACCGGCGTGCGCATCCGGGCGACCGCGGGCGGGCAGACCAGGGACATCGCCCTGACCGGCTGCTTCATCGCCATCGGCCACAAGCCCAACACGCAGCTCTTTGCCGGCCAGCTTGAAATGAACGCCACCGGCTACATCAAGACCAGGAGCGGCACCGAGGGCATGGCTACCGCGACGACCATTCCCGGCGTTTTTGCCGCCGGCGACGTGCAGGACCATGTGTACCGTCAGGCGGTCACCAGCGCCGGCACCGGCTGCATGGCCGCCCTGGACGCCCAGCGCTATCTCGAAAGCCAGGAAGCCTAGGCGCCGCCCGCAGAAAGCGACCGACATGGCAGCGGCAGACCCCAGGCAGGCGCTTGCGGACATCCGCAAGCAGCTGTCCGAAGAGCGGCGCAGGCAGGAGATTGCGGCCAGGGAAAAGACCGAAAAGGACGCGCTCGCGCGCCGTGAAGCCGGCCTGTTTCGTGCCCTGGTGGGTGATGCCACGCCCGTCAACCAGGGCGACCGCGTGCTTCGCGCCGCCAAGCCCCCTCCGCCGGTGCCGCTGCGCAGAGCG
>CANGUJ010000219.1 GCA_947456845.1 Burkholderiales bacterium
CGAGCGCGGCCGAGGTTCAGGCGAAGTTCGGCGCCGCCCTGGCCGCCTTGCCGCCGCGGCCGGCGTCGTTCGTCCTGTACTTCACCGAAGGGCGGGATACGCTGACCGACGATTCCGGCACGCTCATCGAAAAGGTGTTCGCGGAAATCGCCGCCCGGCCCGCGCCCGATGTGGCCGTGATCGGGCACACCGACAGCGTCGGCGCGCAGGCCGCCAATGACAGCCTGTCGCTGCAACGCGCCGAATCGGTCCGGCGCGAGCTGATCCGGCGCGGCATACCGGCCGAGACCATCCGCGCCAGCGGACGCGGCGAGCGGGAACTGCTGGTGCCGACGGCGGACAATGTGGCCGAAGCGCGCAATCGCCGGGTGGAAATCATCGTCCGCTAGGCGCCGCCCCCCGGGCCGTTCCAGCGCAGGGCGAGGATGGTCAGGTCGTCGGCCGCTTCGGCGCCGTCGACAAAGCGCGCGACATCTGACACGAGCGCCGCCATCAGGCCCGCCGCGCCCAGCCCCTGGCCGCGCGCCGTTTCCTGGGTCGCGCGCAGCCTCGCCCCGCCATAGAGGCCGCCGGCCGGGTCCTGCGCCTCGGTGACGCCGTCGGTGACCATGCAGATCATGTCGCCGGGCGCGATCCGCACCTGCGCGCCGCGGTACTCGAAGTCATCGACCACGCACAGGGGCGGCCCGTCGCCGCCGGCCAGGCGCCTGAACGATCCTCCGGCCGCAATCAGCGCCGGATCGTCATGGCCGGCATTGCAGTAGGCCAGCACGCCGCTTTCGAGATCGAGGATGCCGGCGAAGAGGGTGACGAACATGGCCTCGCCGTTCTCGCGCGATACTTCGGCGTTGGCGACGGTCATCAATTCACCGACGCGGTCGGGGTCGGCGCAGGCGTCCTTGCCGCGCAGCGCATTGCTCTTGTACAGCGCCTTCGACACCGCCATGAAAATGCTGGCCGGCAGGCCTTTTCCGGATACGTCGCCGATCAGGAAAAACAGCCGGTCGCGATCGAGCGGAAAGAAATCGTACAGATCGCCGCCGACCTCGCGGGCCGGTGTCATCGTGGCCGCCACCTCGATGCGCGCATCGGCCCGCAGCGCCTCCGGTCGCGGCAGGATGCCGGTCTGGATGCGCCGCGCCGCCTCGAGCTCGCCCGCCACGCGCGCGGCTTGCTCGCGCTGGCGCTGGATTTCAGCCCGCAGCGTACGCTCGCGCCGCCGCGCCTCGACCAGCGAGAGCACCAGCAGCGCTCCGAACACCAAGGCAAGATTGAGCGCCGGATTCGCGCCGTCGAAAAGCACGCGCATGCCGGCGAAACCGGCCCAGCCCAGCGCGAGGGTCGCGCCGATGAGGGCGCCGCCGAGCGCCAGTGCGCGGCGCGGCGCCATGACCGGCATGAGCCACACCAGCGCCAGCGCTCCGGCGGCGTAGACCAGCCACTCCAGGCCCGGCATCCAGCCGGGCCGGGTCAGCGGCGTGGCATCGAAGATCATTTCGAGCAGCTGCGCGCGCACTTCCACCCCCGGCATGCGCTCGCCGCCCGGCACCGTCTGGTAGTCGAGCAGCCCCAGCCCGGTCACGCCGACGAGCACCAGCTTGCCCTCCAGGCGGTCGCGCGGGACCCGCCCGGCCATCACATCGGCGGCCGAGACGTAGCGCCGCGCGTCGCGCGGCGAGAAGTGCAGCCAGGCGGAGCCGTCGCCTTGCACGGGATGGGCGAAGCCGTTGACGACGACGCGCCGCGCGCGGCCACCTTCGACCTCCAGACCGACGGCGGCGCTGCCGGTGGCCACGCGCAGCATTTCCAGTTCGAGTCCGGGCACCAGCGTGCCCGCCACGCTGGCCGCCAGCGGCAGGCGCCGCACCACCGCGCCTTCGAGATCGGCGGAGATCAGGCCGTGCCCGGCCGCGGCGCGGTCGATGTCCGCCAGGCTCGTCAGCACGCCTTCATGGGACCACAAGCCCGGCACCGACGTGCCACCGAGGATGCGAAACGGCGGCGCGCGCAAGGTGTCGCGGGTCGGGTACGGCTGGCCGGCGATGGCCAGCACCACCGGCGCCCGCGCGATTGCAGCCGCCAGCAGCGCATCGTGGGTCGGCAGGGCGAGGAGCCGTTCGCGGGTCGCGGCCTCGGAGGGCGGCAGCGTGCGCGCCAGCGCCTCCGGGGAAAGGCGGTCCGGCTGGGGCCAGAGCAGGTCGAGGCCGACCGCCGCCGGCGCGGCCGCCGCGATGCGGTCGATCAGCCGTGCCGTCTCGTTGCGCGGCCACGGCCACTGGCCGATCTCGTTCAGGCTTTTCTCGTCGATCTCGACGATGACCGCGGGCATCGACTGCACCTGGCGCGGCAGCAGCGCCTGGTAGCCATCGAACCAGGCCAGGCGCAGGCGCTCGTCCCATGGCGCGCCCGCGAAGGCCGCCAGCGCCAGCAGCAGCACGACGCCGGCGCCCTGCCAGCGCATCCTCGCACGCGCCGCCACGCCGCTCAAAGCGCGATTTCCATCCCGTCGTAGGCGGCCGATACCTTGAGGGGCGCGGCGGAGCGGGTGATTTCCTCGAAGCGCCGGGTGTCGGCCAGCACGCGTTCGATGGCGGCATCGTCGAAGGCGGGCTCATGGTGGTACATCACCAGGTGCTTGACGCCGGCCAGCTGGCACAATTCCACGCCCACCACATTGCTGGAATGTCCCCAGTCGGCCTTGACGGAAATGGCGTCGGCCAGTGAATACATGGCATCGAAAATCACCACATCGGCCGCGCGGAAGAACTCGACGAACGCGCGGGTTTCCTGCGGATCGTCGAGCTTGTGCTCGGAATCGGTCGAGTACACCACCGCACGGCCGCCGGCCTCGAAACGGTAGCCGTAGGAATCGCCCGCATGCAGCTGTTTCTTGGGCGTCACGATGAGGCCCGCCACCTGGTAGGGCCTGCCGGGTTCCAGAGTGACGAACTCGATCTGCTTTGCGACGATGGAGAAGTCCACCGGGAATGACGGCTCCGCCTGCTGGCGCACGAAGGCTTCGCGCAGGCGCTCGTGGCAGCCATGGATCACCAGCCGGTTGCCGGGAATGTAGGCCGGCGTGAAAAACGGCAGGCCCATGATGTGGTCCCAGTGCAGGTGCGACATGAACACGTTGTAGGTCTGCGGCTTGCCCGGGCCGTGGCGCGACATCATCGCCTGGCCGAACGGACGCACCCCGCTGCCGAGATCGCACAGCACGTATTGGTCGCCGCCGGTTTCGATTTCCACGCAGGACGAATGGCCGCCGTAGGTGCCGGTCTGGTGGAAATCGAGGCCGTCCAGATGGCGCTTGACGGCCGCCTCGCTGCCCAGGTCGACGCCGCGCGCGCCGCGCAGCACCGCCTCGATCTTGGCGCGCACCTGCGCCGCGGTGAGCGCCACCGGGATCGAGCCGCGGGTGCCCCACAGGCGGATGCGCTTCATGCCGCGGCCACCGCTAACCGGCGTCGTAGAGGGCCAGCGCCTGCGTGGAGAGGTCGGCGACCGCCTCGCGCAGGCCGGGAAACGCGGCGAAGACGTAATTGAAGCGGCTGATGTCGAAGATTTCCTTGACCACCGGCTGCATCGCCGCGATGACGATGGCGCCCTTCTGCGCCTTGACCTGCTTGGCCGCCAGCATGAGCACCCGCAGACCCACGCTGCTGATGTACTCGACGGCCGAGAAATCGAGCACCACGCGGTCGCGGCCTTCGCTGCAGTGTTCCAGCGCGGGGGCCAGCCTGAGCCTGAAGTCCTCCGCGCTGGCATGGTCGATGCGGCCCGCCGGCGCCACTACGACCACCTCGCCATACCGCCTGTTGTTGAACTCCACGCCCCCGGCTCCCGCGGTCACCCTAGGTCCGATGATAGATCGCCGCGCCCTTCTTCACGAACTCGACGGCCTTTTCTTCCATGCCCTTCTTGAGGGCCGTCTCGCCGTCGGTGCCCAGTTTCTCGGCGTACTCGCGCACATCCTGGGTGATCTTCATCGAGCAGAAATGCGGGCCGCACATGGAGCAGAAGTGCGCCACCTTCATGCTGTCCTTGGGCAGGGTCTCGTCGTGGAAGTCCTTGGCGGTGTCCGGGTCGAGACCCAGGTTGAACTGGTCGTCCCAGCGGAACTCGAAACGCGCCTTCGACACCGCGTTGTCGCGGATCTGCGCGCCGGGGTGCCCCTTGGCCAGGTCGGCGGCGTGCGCCGCGATCTTGTAGGCCATGATGCCGTCCTTCACATCCTTCTTGTTGGGCAGGCCGAGGTGTTCCTTGGGCGTCACGTAGCAGAGCATGGCCGTGCCGTACCAGCCGATCTGCGCCGCGCCGATGGCCGAGGTGATGTGGTCGTAGCCGGGCGCGATGTCGGTGGTCAAGGGGCCCAGGGTGTAGAACGGCGCCTCGTGGCAGTCCTTCAGCTGGATGTCCATGTTCTCCTTGATAAGCTGCATGGGCACGTGGCCGGGGCCTTCGATCATCACCTGCACGTCGTGCTTCCAGGCCACCTGGGTGAGTTCGCCCAGGGTGCGCAGTTCCGAGAGTTGCGCCTCGTCGTTGGCGTCGTAGCCGGAACCGGGGCGCAGGCCGTCGCCGAGCGAGAAGCTCACGTCGTAGGCCTTCATGATTTCGCAGATGTCCTCGAAATGCGTGTAGAGGAAGCTTTCCTTGTGGTGCGCCAGGCACCACTTGGCCATGATCGACCCGCCGCGGCTGACGATGCCGGTCATGCGCCTGGCCGTCATCGGCACGTAGCGCAGCAGCACGCCGGCATGGATGGTGAAGTAGTCCACGCCCTGCTCGGCCTGCTCGATCAAGGTGTCGCGGAAGATTTCCCAGGTCAGTTCTTCCGCCTTGCCGTCGACCTTTTCCAGCGCCTGGTAGATCGGCACGGTGCCGATGGGCACCGGCGAATTGCGGATGATCCACTCGCGGGTTTCGTGGATGTGCTTGCCGGTCGAGAGGTCCATCACCGTGTCGCCGCCCCAGCGGATGGACCAGGTCATTTTCTCGACCTCCTCGCCGATGCCGGAGGACACCGCGGAATTGCCGATGTTGGCGTTGATCTTCACCAGGAAATTGCGGCCGATGATCATCGGCTCGCTCTCCGGATGGTTGATGTTGGCCGGGATGATGGCGCGGCCGCGCGCGACTTCCGAGCGCACGAATTCCGGGGTGAGTTCGTCCGGGATGGAGGCGCCGAAGGATTGCCCCTTGTGCTGGCGCATCAGGAGCTCGAGCATTTTCTCGCCGGTCTTGCCGCCCTGCTTGAGCGACTCGATGTAGGCGTGGCGGTTCTGGTTCTCGCGGATGGCGATGAATTCCATCTCCGGCGTGATGATGCCCGCCTTCGCGTAATGCATCTGCGTCACGTTGGCGCCGGCGCGGGCGCGGCGCGGCGCGCGCCGCAGGTTGAAGCGCAGTTCCGCCAGTTTCGGATCGTTGAGGCGCTCGACGCCGTAATGCGAACTCGGCCCGGCCAGGACCTCGGTGTCGCCGCGCTCCTCGATCCAGGCCTGGCGCACCGGCTTGAGTCCCGACCGGATGTCGATCGTGGCCGCCGGATCGGTGTAGGGACCGGAGCAGTCATAGACGAACACCGGCGGGTTCTTTTCCCCGCCGAACATGGTAGGCGTGTCGGCCTGGGTGATTTCGCGCATCGGCACGCGGATGTCGGGGCGGCTGCCCTGGATGTAGACCTTGCGCGAATTCGGCAAGGTCTGGACGGCCGCCTGGTCGACGGAGGCGGTGGCGGCGAGGAATTTCGGGTTGGCGTTCATGATTCGTCTTTCTCCGCGGGTGCGGAATCAAACGCCAGGGGTCGAGAGAGCATCAGCTTTCCTACGGCGGCATTACCCGCATCAGGTCATTGAGGGACTCTCTCACCCGGCGCGGCATGATTGCCTATCCGCCAGGACCCCTAGCTGCGGCGTGAACCTTACAGCAGACTCGCGCGCAATTCAATGATTCCCGCAATGAAGCCGCTCAACCCCTGCCCGGGCAGGGTCATTGTGATCACGCTTGACGGAAATCGGACGGCGGAATAAATTACTGACCGGTCAGTAATTTATCGGGCAACTCGGTGACGCTTCAAACAAGACACAACGCGGAACCGCGCTGGCAGCGCCGCAAGAACGCCCGGCCGGCGGAGTTGGTCTCGGCCGCGCTGCAGATCTTCACCGAGCGCGGCTATGCCGGTACGCGGCTCGATGACGTGGCGGAGCAAGCCGGCGTTTCCAAGGGCACGCTCTACCTTTACTACGCCAACAAGGAAGACCTGTTCAAGGCGGTCGTACGCGAGGGCCTGGTGTCGCCGCTCATGGAAGTGCGCGGCCTGATCGACCAGTTCGAGGGGGCCACCGCCGACCTGGTCCGCATGCTGGTGCGCGGCTGGTGGGAGCGCATCGGCTCGACCGGGCACGCGGGCATTCCCAAGCTGATGATCGCCGAGGCGGCGAACTTTCCGGACCTGGCGCGCTTCTACATCGAGGAGGTGATCCTGCCCGGCCAGGCCGCGATGGAGCGCATCATCGCACGCGGCGTGGCACGCGGGGAATTCCGCAGCGTCGACCCGGCGCAGGTGGCGCACCTGATGGCCGCCCCCTTCCTGCTCATTTCCGCCTGGCGCCACGGCTTCGGCCATGCCATCAAGGGCGAACTGCCGACCCTGTCGGACGGCGCGGCCCTGCTCGAGACCCACATCGAGATCCTGCTGCGCGGCCTCGCACCCGCCTCGCCCGCTCCCGGCGCGGCGAACGCGCCGGGAGGCCGCGCGTGACACCGCGCGGCATGATCG
>CANGUJ010000220.1 GCA_947456845.1 Burkholderiales bacterium
CGCCTGCTGCCGGCCGCGCCTGGCGGCATCGCATGGCGCCTGATGGATGACGCGGCGATGTTGCGCGAGACGCTGGCCGTGATGGCCGGCACCGGCATGCGGGTGTTCGACATCGAGATGGTGCGCATCGGGCCGGGATTCGACATTGCGGGCTACGCCGGGTTCTTCGATGCCGCCGAGGCGCTCGGCGCCCGCCATGTGCTGGTGGCCGGCGACGACCCCGACGAAGCGCGGACCGCGGCTGCCTTTGCCGCGGTCTGCGAGGCGCTCGGCCGGCGCGGCATGACGGCGGACTTCGAATTCATGCCCTGGACCGAGGTACGCGACGTCGCCGCCGCCGCCCGCATCGTGCGCGCGGCAGGTGCAGCCAATGGCGGCGTGCTCGTCGACGCACTGCATTTCGCGCGCTGCGGCAGCCGCCTCGATGAAATCGACGCCCTGCCGCGCCAGTGGCTGCACTACATGCAGATTTGCGACGGCCCGGCCGCCGGCCCGCAAAGTTCTGCCGGCCTGATTCACGCCGCGCGCTGCGAACGCCTGCTGCCGGGCGAGGGGGGCATAGACCTGGCCGCCATCCTGGCACGCCTGCCGGCCGATATCCCGGTGTGCGTCGAGACGCCGTCGGACAGCCGAGCGCCCGTGCTGGGATGGGACGAATGGATGCGCCGGGCCGTGGCGGCCTCGCGCGCGGTGCTGGCGGCGCCGGTCGCGCGGGCCTAGGTCTGCGCAGCCGCTCTCGTCTCTACCGCCCTGCGGACCTCAGGGCGCGACGATGGTTTCGAGCTTGTGGCGCCTGGCCGCCGCCGCGAGCCGACCGTCGCGCTTGATGTCCGCCACGAACCTGTCCACGCGCGCCTGCCACTTCTCGTCACCCTGCTTCACGGCATAGCCATAGGGCGTCAGGTGATAAGTCGAGGTGGGCGCCACCAGCCGCGCCCATTCCGCGTTGTCGAGCATGCGCCGGCTGAACGGATAGTCGGTCATGAACACGTCCGCCCGGCCGGACTGCACCTCCTGCTCGCGCGCCTGCGGCGTATCGAGCACCACCAGCCGCGCGTTCCTGAGTTTCTCGCGCATCACCGGTTCGTGCAGCGTGCCCTTGGCCACCGCCACCACGGAGCCGGTGCGGTCGATGTCGCTCCAGTCGCGGATGCGGGCGTTGCCGCGCGTGGTGATGCCATAGATGTCGCTGACCAGGTGCGGTTGCGAAAACGCGAGCCTCTCCTTGCGCGCGGGGGTGATGCCGATGGCGAACATGGCGACATCGCAGTTTTCCTGGGTGACGTCGTCGATCAGCCGGGCGAAGGAACTGTCGACGAATTCGACATTGGTCCCCAGGTCGCGGCCGAATTCGCGTGCCAGGTCGACATCGATGCCGGAGAGTTGCCCGGTTTTCGGGTTGCGCCAGGTGATTCCATAATAGTCGGGCCAGATGCAGACCTTCAGCGTCTTGGCGGCACTGATGCGGTCGAGCCGGCTGCCGCCGGCCTGCGCGACGGCTGAGACTGCGGCGCCGGAGAACCAGAGTGCCAGGATGACATGCAAAACGGGGCGTTTCTTCATTGGCGGACCTTCAGGAATACGCAGGGGCAGGCGCGGCGGAAAAGATTCCCGCGGCGGTGATTATGACAAATGAATGCGGTCGCTGGAACGAACGCCGTGCCGACGGTTCGCTTGTGTCCCCGGACGGTATCCGCGCTTGCGTAACGCGCGCCGGCGGGCATCGGTGCACAATGCGGGGCACGGCAATTCGGCCGCCCTCATGGAGACACACGACATGCAGCCCGACAATTTCTCGATCGTCGATCATCGCGTCTACACCATCGCCCTGCGCAAGATGCCGGAATTCCTCGACATCTTCGACCGGCTCGGGCTGCCGGTGCTGGTCGAGACGCTCGGCAACCCGCTCGGAATGTACGTGAGCTACGTCGGGCCGCTGAACCAGTTCATCCACCAGTGGGGCTATGTGAGCCTGGCCGACTACGAGGAGCGCTGCCGGCGCCGCGACAGCCATGAAGGCTTCAAGCCCTATCTGGCGGCGACCGAAAAACTGATCGTGGCGCAGGAAAACCGCCTGATCAGGCGCGTCGAACTCAAGGCGATGCCCCGGCGCTAGCACGCCCGCAGGGCGGCCGCGGCGCTAGGCGATGATGGCCAGCGTCGATGTGGCGGTCGCCACCAGGCGTTCCGGCGCGTCCGCCGCATAGACGCTGGCGCGGGTGAAGGCGAGCCGGCTGCCGCGGCGCGAGATGACGCCGCTGGCGACATAGTCACCGCGCGGCGCCGCGCGCAGGAAAGACACGTTGACATTGGCCGTGCTGCAGGTCTGGCCTTCGGGCAGGGCGGCCAGCACGGCGAAGGCCATGGCGAAATCCAGCATGGCGCCGATCGCGCCGCCCTGCAGGACCCCGGCGCCCTGCACGAAAATGGCGTCCGGCGCGAATGCCAGCCGAACCAGGCCGGCCCGCTCGTCGACGGCCAGCATGCGCGTACCCAGCGCCGCCGCGAGCGGATTGGCGGAGAAGCCGGCCGGCGCCCCGGGCTCGCGCGCGAAGCGTTTCAAGGCGATCTGATCGGGATTGGGCGGCTTCATCGCGGGTCGCCGGGGGCTGCGGCCCGGCGGCTTGCGGCGACATCGGGTTCGTTTCCGTAGTGCAATGCCAGCCAGATGGTCGGCATATCCGGTGCGGTCCATTGCACGCGGTGCCGGCGGTGCGCCGCAATGTCGAGGTGGTCGCCCGGGGCGAGGACGCGGTCGTGCGCCTCATCTTCAAAGCGCAGGCGCGCCGCGCCGGCGAGCAGCAGCACCCACTCGCCATGCGGCTGGTCGTACCAGAATCCCGCCGGGCTGGCCTGTCCGTGCGAAACGATGCGCGACACATGCACGCCCGGTCGGGCCAGGAGCGCGGTGAAGGCTTCTTCCGAGCCTGCGACCGGCAGGTCTTCATACAGGTTGCCGTCGGTGCGCGTCAGCATGGCATCCGCCCATTCTTCAGCGCCATGCCCAGACGGGCTGCTCGAGATGCGCCACCCCGGTGGCACGCCCGAAAATGGCGACTTCCATGAACTGGTAGAGCACCGCCGCAGTGGGGGCATGGATGCGGGTGCCGAGCAGTGGATAGCGGATCACCGGGCGCTCGCTTTCGGGAATCGATACGAATTCCGGCGAGCCCGGCTGGTCGATGTCCGCCAGCGGGACGCGGAATATCGCGGCGACTTCATCCGGGTTGGCTCGCATGGGGGTATCGGCTTCGGCCCACGCCACCAGGGGCGTGATCAGGTAGCCGGAGCGGGTCGGGTAGTCGTCGAGCCGGCCGAGGATGGCATCCGCGCCGAGGGCCATGCCGATCTCCTCGCGGGTTTCGCGCAGCGCCGCCTCGACATGCGATTCGTCGGCGTCGATGCGGCCGCCCGGAAAGGCGAACTGGCCGGCGTGGGCGTTCAGATGGCTGGCGCGCCGGGTCAGCAGCACGGCGGCGCGGCCTTGCGCGTCCGCGGTAACGATCACGCACACCGCGGCGCGCTTGAGGACTGCCTGTGTCGCCGGGCCGCTGCCGGCGCCATGAAGCGCGAGGTTTTGCGCCACCGAGGCGCGCAGGGCATCGTCGAAGAGTTGCGGAGTCATGAAGGCCTGGAGGGCATGCCCGCCGGCGCAGCGGCGTCAACGGACCGTGGAGTTTACGTGATCGCCCGCCGGCGACCGATCCGCGCATCCGTGCGCATGCGGGAATCCGAGCATTCGCGCACCGGTTTCTGATGCAAAATGCCCGCATGACAAAAGACGCCGGCGCCAAGCGCATGACATCCGACGGCAGGCACGACGAGACCCGCGGCCTGCAGTTTCCCTGCGGCGACCCGCCGGCCGGCGGCGCGGTACGCGAGATCCTGCCCGGCCTGCTGTGGCTGCGCATGCCCTTGCCGTTCACGCTCGACCACATCAACGTGTGGGCCATCGCGGACGCCGACGAGGCCGGCCCTGGCTGGGCGATCGTCGACACGGGCACCCAGACCCCCGAGGCGCTGGCCGCCTGGCGCTCCCTCATCGCGCCCAACGGACCCCTGGCCGGCACATCGCAAGGTGCGCGGCTGACGCGCATTTTCGTCACCCACATGCACCCGGATCATGTCGGCATGGCGGGCTGGCTGGCGCGCAAGTTCAACTGCAGGTTGTGGATGTCCCGGGTCGAGTACCTCACCTGCCGGACACTGGCGGCGGACACCGGCCGCGAGGCGCCGGAGGCGGCGATCCGCTTCTACCGCCAGACCGGCTGGCCCGAGGAGGCGCTCGACCTGTACCGGGCGCGCTTCGGCGGTTTCGGGCGCTACATGCACACGCTGCCGGAAAGCTACCGCCGGCTCATCGATGGCGAGGTCATCCGCATCGGCCGGCACGACTGGCGGGTGGTGGTGGGGCGCGGGCATTCGCCGGAACACGCCTGCCTCGTATGCGACGATCTGCAGGTGATGATCTCGGGCGACCAGATCCTGCCGCACATATCGTCGAACGTTTCGGTGTTTCCGACCGAACCCGACGCCGACCCGCTGGGCGACTGGCTGGACTCGATCGCGCGCCTGCGCGCCAGCCTGTCGGACCAGTTGCTGGTGCTGCCGGCCCACGGGCCGCCGTTCCGCGGCGTGCATCAGCGCCTGGACCGGCTGGCCGAGGGGCATGAAAAGGGGCTCGCGCGCCTGCGCGAGCGCCTGTCCGAGCCGCGGCGCGCGATTGACGTTTTCGGTGCGCTGTTCGCGCGTCCGATCGACGACTACGAACTCCTGCTGAGCCTGGCTACCGGCGAGAGCCTTGCGCACCTCAACTATCTGGTCGCGCGCGGCGAAGCGGTGGCCGAACTCGGTGGCGACGGGATTCGCCGCTACCGCCTCGCCTAGAGGCGGCCTGCCACCAGCCTGCCGCCGTACAGGACGGCCCGCGACAGGGCGCCGCCGGCCACCAGGTCGGCGCAGTCGACCGCGTCGGTGATGAGAAGGTCGGCGCGCGCGCCTGCGCGCAGGCCGTAGTCCGCGGCGAGTCCCATCAGCCGAGCCGGATTGCTGCTGGCCATGGTGAAGGCGCGCGGCAGTTCGTGCGACCCGAGATGCGCGGCCAGCAGGGTCCAGCGGGCGATCTCAAGCATGTCGCCTGACCCGGTGGGCACGAACGGATCCTGGATGTTGTCGGAGCCGCATGCCACGGTCACGCCGGCGGCGGCCAGCTCGTTCACGCGGGTGAGTCCGCGTGGCGCCAGGCGGTCGGCGTCGCGGCCCTGCAGGAACAGGTTGGCTGTCGGCAGCGTGATGACGCCGATGCCGGCGTCGGCCAGGCCTTCGATGATGCGGCGTGCCGCATCCGGTGCCAGCGCCGCAAGGGCGCAGCTGTGGCTGGCGACCACGCGGCCCTGCATGCCGAGCGCCCGGGTGCGCGCGATCACCGCCTCGAAGTGCAGGTTGTGCGTGTCCAGGTGCTCGTCCAGATGCAGGTCGATGGGCAGGCCGGTGCGCTCGGCCGCGTTGAAGAGCAGGTCGAGGAAAGGTTCGTAATCGGCGACCCGCGCCGGCGTGCCGCCGATGACGTCGGCGCCGGCGGCGATCGAGTTCTCCAGCCACTCGCGCGCCTTGTTCGAGCCGGGCGATCCGCGCGAGAGGAAGCCGACCACCTGCAGGCGGATGCGGTCGCGCCATTTTTCGCGCACCTCGATCAGGGCTTCGAGGCCGCGGCATTCGGTTTCGGGATCGACATTGGCATGCGAGCGTATGGCCACCGTGCCGCGGGCCAGGGAGGCGGCCAGCGTGCGTTCCGCGCGCGCGATCACGTCTTCGCGCGTCATGGTGGCGGCATAGGCCTTGAAGACCTCGACCGCGCCCTCGAGGTCGCCGCGCGGATTGGGCACGCTGGCGATGGTGCGCGACTTGTCAAGGTGCTGGTGGGCATCCACCAGGCCCGCCACGACGAGCCGGCCCGCGAGGTCGGCGGAGGAGGCGCACGCGGGCGCCGTGCCGGGTGCGAACATCCCTTCGATGCGGCCATCCGCGGCGATCAGGATGTCGCGCGCGAACGGGGGTTGCTGGGCGTCGGGCTGGATGCGGCCGCCGACGAGAAGGCGAGGGGAGAGGGTCATGGGCGGGATCGGAAACGGCGAAGGGTCGGAAACAGGGAAGGTCGGGGTGGCCAGCGTTGCTGGCCGGCCAGAGGGGCCGGGCCGGGGAAGCATACCGTTGAATCCGCCCGTGCACCGGGATTTGTAAGCGGCGCCGTAACCGGCATGGCGGCGTGGCGGTCGGCATGGTGCCCTTGAGCGCGAGCAAGCCTTGTGCCATCAAGGCCTTCATGCCCCCTAAGTCTTGCCGGCGGGCTGCCGTTAAGTGGGAGTGGCCGGATTTCCCGCATGCCTGGCGCGTATTGCCTGGTTTCCCGCAGGTCGGGGAGTCGGGCCGGGACATCCGCGCGAGGCAGTGGAGGCGGCATGGCAAGAGTACTGGTGGTCGAGGACGACGCGGCGATGCGCCGTCTGGTGACCCTGCACCTGGAGAGCGAAACGCATGACGTCATCACCGCGGAAGACGGTGCGGAAGGATTGCGTCTTGCCCTCGAAGCCATGCCCGACCTGATCGTTTCGGACGTTGTCATGCCGCGCGTCGACGGCATGGGGATGCTCACCGGCATCCGCGCCAACATCCGCACCGCCGCCATTCCGTTCATCTTCCTCACCGACCGCGAGGATGACGATCTGCGCAGCCGCGCCAAGTCGCTGCGCGTGGCCGACTACCTGGTCAAGCCCCTTGACCGCG
>CANGUJ010000221.1 GCA_947456845.1 Burkholderiales bacterium
CCCCTGCACGTCATGATCGAGACCCACAACGGGCTGCGCGATGTATTCGACATCGTCGACCTCGGCCAGATCGAGGGCGTCAATCTCGGCATCATGGATTTCGTCAGTTCCCACCAGGGCGCCATTCCCGCTTCGGCGATGTCCTCGCCGGGGCAGTTCGACCACCCGCTGGTGCGTCGTGCGAAACTGCGGGTCAGCGCCGCCGCGCTGGGCGCGGGTGCCCTGCCCATCCACGGCATCACGCAGGACTACCGCGATGCGTCGGTCGCCGAGGCCGACGCGCGGCGCGCGCGCGAGGAGTTCGGTTACCTGCGGCAATACAGCATCCACCCCGACCAGATACTCCCCATCGTGCGCGGCATGCAACCCGACGCAGAGGAAATCGGTGACGCTGCGGCGATACTGCTGAGCGCGCAGGCGGCCCATTGGGGCCCGGTCGGCCACCAGGGCAAGCTCCACGACCGCGCCAGCTTCCGCTATTTCTGGCAGTTGCTTGACCGCGCCTGGCGCACCGGCGCGGCCGTGCCGGCCGACGCGATCCAGGCCTTTTTCGACAAGGAACCACAATGAGCAAGCAATCCGCGGGCGCCAAGTTCCGCCAGGCCGTCAGGGACGAAAACCCGCTGCAGGTGGTAGGCACGATCACGGCCTACGCAGCGCGCATGGCCGAGCGTACCGGCTTCAAGGCCGTCTATCTTTCCGGGGGCGGCGTGGCCGCCAATTCGCTCGGCATGCCCGATCTCGGCATCAGCACCGTGGAAGACGTGCTCACCGACGCGCGCCGCATCACCGCGGTGTGCGGCCTGCCTCTGATGGTCGATATCGATACGGGCTGGGGCAGCGCGTTCAATATCGGCCGCACGATCAAGATGTTCACCCAGGCCGAGGTCGCGGCGGTGCATATGGAAGACCAGGTCAGCGCCAAGCGCTGCGGGCACCGCCCCGGCAAGGAAGTCGTGAGCACCGGCGAGATGGTCGACCGCATCAAGGCCGCCGTCGACGCCAAGACCGATGCCGATTTCGTCATCATGGCGCGCACGGACGCGCTGGCTTCGGAGGGCTTGAATTCGGCCATCGACCGCGCCTGCGCGTACGTGGAGGCCGGCGCCGACATGATCTTTCCGGAAGCCATCACGGAGCTTGGGCAATACAGGAAGGTGAAGGACGCCGTCAAGGTGCCGATCCTGGCCAATCTCACCGAGTTCGGATCCACGCCGCTGTTCACGCTCGACGAATTGCGCGGTGTCAATGTCGACATCGCGCTCTACTGCTGCGGCGCCTATCGCGCCATGAACGCGGCGGCGCTCAATTTCTACAAGGTGCTGCGGCGCGAGGGTACGCAGAAAAGCGTCGTCCCGACCATGCAGACACGTGCCGAACTCTACGATTACCTCGGCTACCACGATTACGAAAACAAGCTCGATGCCCTGTTCTCGCAGGGCAAGGGCAAGTAACGCAGACCACAAAGGAGAACAACATGAGCGAGCAAGCAACCCCGGCCGCGGGCCCGAAGCCCAAGAAGTCCGTCGCGCTTTCCGGCGTCGTCGCCGGCAACACGGCGCTCTGCACGGTCGGCCGCAGCGGCAATGACCTGCACTATCGCGGCTACGACATCCTGGACGTTGCCGACACCTGCGAGTTCGAGGAAATCGCCCATCTTCTGGTGCACGGGAAGTTCCCCAACAAGGCGGAACTCGCCGGATACAAGAAAAAGCTCAAGGCCTTGCGCGGGGTGCCCGCAGCCGTCAAGGCGGCGCTCGAAGCGCTGCCGGCGTCCGCGCATCCGATGGATGTGATGCGGACCGCCGTTTCAGTGCTGGGCTGCGCCCTGCCGGAAAAGGACGACCACAACCACCCGGGTGCGCGCGACATCGCCGACCGCCTGATGGCGTCGCTGGGCTCCATGCTGCTGTATTGGCACCACTTCAGCAGCAACGGCAGACGCATCGAGGTTGAAACCGACGACGACTCGATCGGCGGGCACTTCCTGCACCTGCTCCACGGAGTCAAGCCGCCGGAATCGTGGGTCAAGGCGATGCACACCTCGCTGATCCTCTACGCCGAGCATGAATTCAACGCCTCGACCTTCGCCTGCCGCGTGGTCGCCGGCACCGGTTCCGACATGTATTCCGCGATTTGCGGGGGTATCGGCGCGCTGCGCGGACCGAAGCACGGCGGCGCCAACGAGGTGGCCTTCGAAGTGCAGAAACGCTATGAAACGCCCGCTGAAGCGGAAGCCGACGTGCGCGCACGGGTCGAGCGCAAGGAAGTCGTGATCGGCTTCGGCCACCCCGTCTACACCCTCTCGGACCCGCGCAACAAGGTCATCAAGGAAGTGGCGCGCAAGCTTTCCAGCGAGGCGGGCGACACCAAGATGTTCGACATCGCCGAGCGCCTCGAAACGGTCATGTGGGACGCGAAGAAGATGTTCCCCAACCTGGACTGGTTCTCTGCCGTCAGCTATCACATGATGGGCGTGCCCACCGCCATGTTCACCCCGATCTTCGTCATCTCGCGCACCTCCGGCTGGGCGGCGCATGTCATCGAGCAGCGCCAGGACGGCAAGATCATCCGGCCCACGGCCAACTACACCGGTCCCGACGACCTCGAGTTCGTCCCCCTCGCCAACCGCTAACCGGCAACCCGCCCGCCATGAACACCGCCGATCGCAAGCCCCTGCCGGGCACCTCGCTGTCCTATTTCGACGCCCGCGCGGCGGTCGAGCGCCTGGCGCCGGGCGCCTACGACAAGCTGCCCTACACCTCCCGCGTGCTGGCGGAAAACCTGGTGCGCCGCTGCGACCCGGCGCAACTTGCCGATGCGCTCGGGCAGCTGATCGGGCGCAAGCGGGACCTGGATTTCCCCTGGTTTCCGGCGCGCGTGGTCTGCCACGACATCCTCGGCCAGACCGCGCTGGTCGATCTGGCCGGCCTGCGCGACGCGATCGCCAAGGCCGGTGGCGACCCGGCCAAGGTCAACCCGGTCGTGCCGGTGCAATTGATCGTCGATCACTCGCTGGCGGTCGAGTGCGGGGGATTCGACCCGGATGCCTTCGCCAAGAATCGCGCCATCGAGGACCGGCGCAATGAAGACCGGTTCCATTTCATCGAATGGACCAAGCTCGCCTTCGAGAACGTCGACGTGATCCCCGCTGGCAACGGCATCATGCACCAGATCAACCTGGAGAAGATGTCGCCGGTCATCCACGCCCGGGACGGCGTCGCATTCCCCGACACCCTCGTGGGGACCGACAGCCACACCCCGCATGTCGACGCGCTGGGCGTGATCGCCATCGGCGTGGGCGGACTGGAGGCCGAAAGCGTCATGCTCGGGCGCGCCTCGTGGATGCGCCTGCCCGACATCGTCGGCGTGCGTTTGACCGGCCGGCGCCAGAGCGGCATCACCGCCACCGACATCGTGCTGGCCCTGACCGAGTTCCTGCGAAAGCAGAAGGTCGTCGGCGCCTATCTCGAATTCTTTGGCGAAGGCGCGGCGGGCCTGACCCTGGGCGACCGCGCCACCATTTCCAACATGGCGCCGGAGTATGGCGCCACCGCCGCGATGTTCGCGATCGACGAACAAACCATCACCTACCTGCGGCTGACCGGCCGCAGCGACGAGCAGGTCAGGCTTGTCGAGACCTATGCCAAGGTCGCCGGCCTGTGGTCCGACGCGCTCGCGCACGCCGAGTACGAGCGCGTCCTTTCCTTCGACCTCTCGGCGGTGGGACGCAACATGGCGGGGCCGTCCAACCCGCACGCCCGGGTCGCCACGACAGACCTGGCCGCCAAGGGCATCGCCCGGGCCTGGGAGTCCGTGCCTGGGCAGATGCCCGATGGGGCGGTGATCATCGCGGCGATCACCAGCTGCACCAACACCAGCAATCCGCGCAACGTGATCGCGGCCGGCCTGCTGGCGCGCAATGCCAACCGCCTCGGCCTGACCCGCAAGCCCTGGGTCAAGAGTTCGCTCGCACCAGGATCCAAGACCGTGGAGCTGTACCTGGAAGCCGCCGGCCTCAAGGCCGAACTGGAGGAGCAGGGGTTCGGCATCGTCGCCTTCGCCTGCACCACCTGCAACGGCATGTCCGGCGCGCTCGACCCGAAGATACAGCAGGAAATCATCGACCGCGATCTCTACGCCACCGCGGTGCTGTCGGGCAACCGCAATTTCGACGGCCGCATCCATCCGTATGCGAAGCAGGCGTTTCTCGCATCGCCGCCGCTGGTGGTGGCGTATTCCATCGCCGGCACCATCCGCTTCGACATCGAACGGGATTCGTTCGGCAATGACCCCGCCGGCAGCCCGATCACCCTCAAGGACCTGTGGCCTTCCGACGAGGAGATCGACGCGATCGTCGCGGCGAACGTGAAACCCGAGCAGTTCCGCAAGGTGTACATCCCGATGTTCGACGAGCGGGCCGTGTCGACCGAACGCGTCGCCCCGCTGTACGACTGGCGGCCGCAGAGCACCTACATTCGCCGCCCGCCCTACTGGGACAAGGAAGGCCAGGGCGCCCTGGCCGCCAGCCCGCGCAGCTTGAAGGGCATGCGCCCGCTCGCCGTGCTGGGCGACAACATCACCACGGACCACCTGTCGCCGTCCAACGCCATCATGGCCAACTCGGCGGCCGGCGAATATCTGGCACGAATGGGCGTGCCGGAGGAAGACTTCAATTCCTACGCGACGCACCGCGGCGACCATCTCACCGCCCAGCGCGCCACCTTCGCCAACCCCACGCTCAAGAATGAGATGGTGCAGGTCGACGGCAAGGTCAAGCCGGGCTCGCTCGCGCGCCTCGAGCCGGAGGGCAAGGTGGTACGCATGTGGGAGGCCATCGAGACCTACATGGAGCGCCGCCAGCCGCTGATCATCATCGCCGGCGCGGACTACGGGCAGGGTTCCTCGCGCGACTGGGCCGCCAAGGGGGTGCGGCTGGCCGGGGTCGAGGCCATCGCCGCCGAGGGCTTCGAGCGCATCCACCGCACCAATCTGATCGGCATGGGCGTGCTGCCGCTGGAGTTCAGGCCCGGCACCACCCGCTTGACGCTCGCCATCGACGGCACCGAGACTTTCGACGTGGTCGGCGAGCGCACCCCGCGCACCACGCTGACGCTGGTGATCAATCGCAGGAACGGCGAGCGCGTCGAGGTTCCGGTCACCTGCCGCCTCGATACCGCCGAAGAGGTCTCTATTTACGAAGCCGGCGGCGTGCTGCAGCGCTTCGCCCAGGACTTTCTCGAAAAGGCAGCCGCATGAAGACATTCGCGCCGCAAATCCGCGTACCCGCCACCTACATGCGCGGCGGCACCAGCAAGGGGGTGTTTTTCCATGTTCCGGACATGCCGCCGGAGCTGCAAGAGCCCGGCCCCGCGCGCGACAACTTTCTCCTGCGCCTCATCGGCAGCCCCGACCCCTACGGCAAGCACACCGACGGCATGGGCGGGGCGACCTCCTCGACCAGCAAGACAGTCCTGCTCTCCAGGAGCGCCCGGCCGGACCACGATGTGGATTACCTGTTCGGCCAGGTCGCCATCGACAAGCCCTTCGTCGACTGGGGCGGCAATTGCGGCAACCTGTCGGCGGCGGTGGGTCCGTTCGCGATTTCCAACGGGTTGGTCGATCCGGCGCGCATCCCGCACAACGGCATAGCCACCGTACGCATCTGGCAGGCCAACATCCAGAAAACCATCATCGCGCATGTGCAGATCACCGACGGCCGGGTGCAGGAAACCGGCGATTTCGAACTCGACGGCGTGACCTTTCCGGCGGCCGAAGTCCAGCTCGAGTTCATGGACCCCGCCGCGGAGGAGGAAGGCGCGGGCGGCGCCCTCTTCCCCACCGGCAACCTGGTCGACGACCTCGAAGTTCCGGCCGCGGGCAACTTCAGGGGCGGCATTCTGAAGGCCACGATGCTGACGGCTGGCATACCGACCATCTTCGTCAATGCGTCGGAGATCGGTTTCACCGGGTCCGAATTGCAGGAGGCGATCAACGGCAGCCCGGACAATCTGGCCAAGATGGAGGCCATCCGCACCGCCGGCGCGATGAAGATGGGCCTGATCAGGACGCCTGCGGAAATCGCCACCCGGCAGCACATTCCCAAGGTGGCGTTTGTCGCCCCGCCGGTCACCTACACCGCATCGAGCGGCAAGGCCATCGATGCCGGCGCCATCGATGTGCTGGTCCGCGCCATGTCGATGGGCAAGCTGCATCACGCCATGATGGGTACCGCGGCCGTCGCCATCGCGGTCGGCGCCTGCATACCCGGCACGCTGGTGAACATGGCGGCCGGCGGCGGCGCGCGGTCCGAGGTGCGCTTCGGCCATCCCTCCGGCACCTTGCGCGTCGGCGCGCAGGCCGTGCGGTCGGGCGGCGAGTGGCAGGTCACCAAAGCGGTGATGAGCCGCAGCGCGCGCGTCCTGATGGAAGGCTTCGTGCGCGTCCCGGTCTAGCACCGAATCGCAAGGCCGGGAGGCGTTTGCCCCGGCACCCGGAACAACGAAAGGAGAATCACCATGTGGAAATGGATCATCGTCGGGGTCATCGCCATCGCAGGCATGTTCGCCCTGCTCCTCAAGGGCGGCGGCAATGTCAGCATGCTGGGCGAGCACGCCGGCGATGCGCATCCGCCGGCGGCGGAAACCAAGGTCGAGCCGCCCAAGGCGGAGGCCCCCAAAGCCGACGCGCCCGCTCCCGCGGCGGGTCCGGCCGGCGACGCCAAG
>CANGUJ010000222.1 GCA_947456845.1 Burkholderiales bacterium
CCCAGCGCCACCAGCGTGCGGTCGGCAAGATGGCGCCCGGCGAACCCCGCCGGCAGCGACAGCACCAGGCCGGGGAGCATGAACAACCCGATCAGCGTGCCGATTTGCGCGTAGTTGAAGCCCAACTGGTCGACCAGCGACGATGACACCGATCCGAGCGCCTGGAACTGGAAACCCAGGCCGGTACGGCACGCGAAGAGCATCGTGAGAATGAGCCAGCGGGTACTGGCGACTTCGATCGTCATGGGAAGTACGATAGCGTTGGATGGCAGGCGGGAGGCGAAACAGCAGGCGCCCGGATCAATATGGAAATCCGAATCTCGTTGATATCTGTGAGCCTACCAGCAAGACTTGCCGGCGACCAGTAGCTGCCCAACCCTATGCCGCCATCGACACAGCCGGTACTTCAGTTATTCTCCGTTGCAATGTCGGCGGAGCCAACTCTTCTAACGCGTACGTATCACGCGCCCCATGGCTAAACCTTCCACAGTCTTGCGTCGCCGAACCGCAGTACCAATGAGGCCCAAGCCGGCGATCAGCATGGCCCAGGATTCGGGCTCCGGAACCGGCGCGGTAAGCGGCTTCATGGTCCCTGTGAAGCTTCCGGATCCGGCGAATGTCAGGTCTGTCACGAAGGCCGTGGGGCTGTTGGGGTCCAGGTTCGCCGACGGCGGAATGCCGGTAATGCGAAAGCGGTCAAGCCCGCTTCCGCCGAAGGCGTGCGCGACACCGCCGAGAATGCTGCCTGCGGCAACCCACTGCGAGCCGATCCAGAGAAGCAGGTTGTACTGAATGCCCGGCGCGAGCGCATCAGGCGTGCGCGTCGTGATGCGCATGCCTGAGGATCAAGGCCACAAGGCCGGCTTGCCGGTGCGTTCCGGTCTTCGCAAAAAGACTGGCGACCAGCACCCTTTGGGCTTCACCCAGTCAGGTTTACCGGGGAGCTTCGCTGATGCGAACATCGGAAACTGTCCAATTCCAGGGCCAGACGGGCTGCCCCCTCTGTCCAATGGTAATGAACGCAGATTAACGTTGGCTGACCTTCCGACGTCGCATTACAACCCCGAAAAGCCCCAAACCAGCCAGCATCAGGGCGTAGGTTTCGGGTTCAGGCACTGCGCTGATAAGCACACCGGTGTATACGCTGTAATAAGCAGCGTTATAGCTGCCGGCCAACGCGACATTTGGATTGAGGTCCACGACAGCACGAAATTCAGCGCCAGCGTTGTAGTCCCGACCACTTGTCAAGCTGTTGGCAGGCAGTGTAAGCGACATGAAGTTAGAAGACGCTGGTGCAGTCGAGCGAAATTGGTCGGCGTAAGCGCCGCCATCGATCCCGAGCCAGATAGAACCATCGCTATGTGAACCATAAGCAGTAAATGCGTTGGTTGTGATCGTAAGGCTCTGACTAACGTCAAGCACGTATTTGCCGGCGGACCAGGTGCCCCCGCTCAGCGTGAGTATGGGCGTGTTGGGATAAGCGTCCCCGATCAGCTTCAATGGAATGCTGGCGCCATTAACCTGGAATGTGTAAACACCATTATTGAACTTGGTATTGAGATCACTCAGGGTAGGCGAGCCCCAGTCATTTGCGTTGGGGGAACCTAGACGCCATCCGCCGTCAGTACTGTTGTACAGCAATTTCCCATTGTTCCAAAAAGGATTCCCCACATTTTGGGGTCCTGAGACAACCGGGGCAGTAATCGAGCCGACGTTTTGACCGTCCACATTAGCTGTGAAACCATAGGGTCCACCATAGGCTGGACCTTGAGGAGTTGGATCGACCTGAACATTTGTGGCCGACGTTTGTATGTTTTCGATTCCCTTTCCAACGATAACGGATTCCACAGTTGGGACTGGAGCAGTGGCGTTAGATGCTCCAGATAGTCCCGTACCCAGGACAAAGATCACTGCGAGAGACAGCGGTTTCAGGGCATTACGGATTGCCATACTCATAGTTTCTCCACTTGGATTGATTAGACCTAGAGGTAACAACGATTGACTACTAAGCTCTTTGGCTTGCTTGGATGAGAAAATGAATTGGCGATTTGCCACATTGCTTGCGCAATTTGGCAAGCAATTCGTGACGCTCCGCAATCGTCAATAGGGGCTCTGCGACATCTCCAGAAATCCTAGAAAGCCACTTTTCGTTGGCTTCTCGCTTTACGATTGCATCAACGAACGTGAAGAAATAGTCATGAGGATTCCCGCAGCTGAGAATCGCAGGAGCGGCCCGATTCCGCATCGTTCAACTTGAGTACGAAGGGCGGCCCGGCGCGAGCGCATCAGGCGTGCGCGTCATGATGCGCAGGCAGCCTGAGGATCAAGGCAACGAGGTCGGTCTGCCGGTGCGTTCCGGTCTTCGCAAAAAGACTGGCGACCTGACTGCGCACGGTCTTTATGGAGATGCCCCGCTGTACCGCATAGGCCTCCACCTGCACCCCATTCGCCAATGCCGCGGCGAGTTCGGTTTCCGCCGCCGTCAGGCGAAACAGTGCCTTGATCGTGTCCGGCCTGGCCTGCACTTTGCGAGCCTCGTCGTTCAGCATAGCCAATACGACCGTTTCATCCCGTTGCCCGACTTGACCGGAACAGCATGTCAATTGCGAAAGCACGACATTCAAATGTGCGCCCTCCGCCGCCTCTTCATGGGCCAGACGCGGCAGCCGCATCGCCCTGGTCCCGCCGCGCGTTGCCACATGCCGAATGGCGCCCCGCAACCCTTGGGCAGTCCGCGTGTCGGTCGACACGAAACGGCCCTCCCGAATGGCGATCGGGAGCGCAGGAACCGCCAGCACCTTCCTGGCCGGGCAATTGATGTAGCGAACCAGCGCGGACTCCGTCAGCAACAGCGCCGCGATGGGCAAACTGTCGCAAAGCCTGCCGCTCAGGCGCGCTGAGGAATCGCTATCGACTCCAAACGAACCGGATGTCGAGAACTGGCTCGGAACGTACTCAGGCGTGAAGTCTTCTTGCCGACAACCCATCGCAATCCGCGCAAAGCCTCGCGCCCCGGTTAAATGACGTATGCGGCGAACATACGCAGCTACCGGTCGCCTGACCATTACCCGAACGGGTAAGGCAGGCGCGAAGACTCCGATGCCGTCAGGAGAGCGGCGGCCGTTCTACAGGGGTGTGTTGCCGTGGCAGGGAGAGGAGCAACTTGATCAATTGCGATTGCCGATTGACCTTGGTTTTGGCGAAAATTCCCTTGAGATGGGCCTTGACGGTGTTCTCGGTGATGTCCATGCGCAGCCCGATGGCCTTGAGACCGTCGCCCAGCAACAGCTCCTGCGCGACACGCGCCTCCGCCGGTGTCAACCGGTAGGTGCTCATGAGCATGGCGGCGTCGAGCACATGCTCGCTCGCCGCGGGATCGGTGATGAAGACAATCGCGCGAATTTGCCGTCCGCCATCGGAATACTCGTTCTCGCGCCCCAGCGGCGCCACCTGAATCAGGTAGTCCGCCGCACCGCTCGGGCGGCGTACCCGCAAGGCTTGCGAAAAGTGGTCGGCCGCATCTCCCCGCGCATCCGAGACGAGTACCGTCAGCAACTGGTCGAGCTTCTCCTGGACGGAAACTTCCGACACGATCAACTCGCCCAGGCCGCCATCCAGAGGTGACACGTGACGGAGGCTCACACCGTCCTGCGTCCGCACGATCCGCTCCGCCGCCGTGTTGGCAAATCGCACCTTTCCATCCGCCGCCACAAGAAGAATCGCGCTCGGCACCCGCTCGAGCGCCGCCAGGCTGGAGGCCACCCGCAGTTCCGCGTCGCGCAGGCGAAACATGGTGCCCATCGCCTTGGACAAGTGATTGGTGATCAGCCGATGGAGCTGACGATCACGGTCTGCAAACGCTGCACCCTCCCGGGCGCGCAACACGGAGCATACGCTCAGCGGCAATTGCGGAGACGTGCCGTCGAAAATGACGCCCGCCAGAAGCCGGCCAACGTTCTGGGGCTTCAAGAAGTTTTGATAGTAGGCTGAAGCCAGAAACCGCTTGTCCGGCACCAACTGTTCGCCCGTGATGACGTTGCCCTCCTTGGCGAAGCCACCCTCAAGGGCGGCCTTTGTCCAGACGTCATCGTTGGCATATCGACCATCCCATAGATTGACGAATTCGTCAGGGATTCCGTAGGTGAACACAAACCCTGGCGGCAACCCATCGGCCCGGAGGGCGAACAGGACTGCCTTGGGCGAACCGTGCATGGCGGCGATCTTGCCGGCGGCCACGGGCCACCGCGAAGGTTCGAGAGCGGCGTCATAGATCGATTCGACGGTTTCACTGAACTGGTCAAGCTGATGGGACTGCAGCATCTTCGTGATTTCTGGTTTTGGCGTGGATTGGCAGACACCCTCTTTGCCCAGCCACTCACAGGCTTTGAGGTATGGAGCGCCGAAGCATTCTGGCATCGCCGCCATGTCAGTCAAATGGCTCGTGTCATGAAAACAACGCATTCAGCCTGATTTTTTCGATTGCATCATTCAAATTGCTGATGCTGCGGCTTGCGAATGGAACCACAGGCGGCGCCTTACTCCATTTGATTGATGCGGCGACCGGTGCTAGTGCCCAGCACGTCGGCGGAAAAGCGGACATCGGAGATATCGCGCCCGATCGCCGTGGATCGCTGTCATGCCGCTGGACTTAGAGGGCGCGTTCGAGCCCGCCGACGAGAGTTCGACTTGGCGCGTCCGTTTGTGCCGGGACACGCCAATCGCGGCGCGTCTGGTGACCACGGAGGAGGATCGGCTGGCCGCGTACCGGTCGCGATACGAGGCGCATGTTGAAGAACAGGCTGAGAGCGATCCGGAGGCGGATCAGATCAACCAGTTCTCGATGGAAGTACTTGTCAACTAAGCGGAGGCCTGCCCGTACGCCCAGACGTCAGCGTCCGACGAACTGCGGCGTGCGTCGCGCCGCCATCGCGGCCACGCCTTCCTTGAAGTCCGCCGTCTTGTAGTGCGCGTTCTGCTCCACGCTTTCATGCGCCACGGCGTTGCGGATCTCGTCGACCAGGCCGCGCCTGAGGGTGGCGCGCGTCGATACCACCGCGATCGGCGCGGAACTGGCGATCTCGGCCGCCAACTTCACCGCTTCGGCGCGCACCTGGTCGGCCGGCACCAGCATGTCGGCCAGCCCCATGGCGTAGGCCTCCTCGCCGTCGATGCGCCGGCCGGTGTAGAACATCAGCGATGCCTTCTGCATGCCGATCACGCGCGGCAGCGTGACGGTAAGGCCGAAACCGGGGTGAAAGCCCAGGCGGTTGAAGTTGGCCGAGAAACGCGCCTCCTTGCAGGCCACGCGGAAGTCCGCCACCAGTGAAAGCCCCAGCCCGCCGCCGATGGCGGGGCCGTGCACAGCGGCCACCACCGGCTTGGTGCAGGAGAACATACGCGCAGCCTCGCCGTAAAGCGGATTGACGCGGCGCGGGCTGTCGGCGATGTCGCGGCGGTTCGGGTCGCTGAAGTTGGCGCCGGCGCAAAACGCCTTGCCCTGGGCGCACAGCACGATGGCGCGAACCTCCGGATCGGCTTCGAGGGCCTCGAACCCGTCGGCCAGCTCCTTGACCAGCTTGAAGTCGAAGAAGTTGTGCGGCGGGCGGCAGATCTCGACGATGGCGACATGGCCTGCGCGGGTGATAGCCGTTTCGGGGCCGATGACGGATTCGCTCATGTGGTGTTCTCCGTTTTGTTGTCGCTGCTCGCCTAGAGCGAGGCGAACTGCTTGTTGGTGATCGAGGGCCAGAAGCCGGCGGCGCGCGCCTCGATGGCGGCGCGGCCGAGGCGCTCGGCCCACCAGGCGTCGGCACCGCTGGCTTCGCGCCAGGCCCACAGGCGCCGGGTGGCGTAGTTCAGATGGTGCTCGTAGGTGAAGCCGATGGCGCCATGCACCTCGTGGGCGATGGAGGTCGCGCGGGTGGCCGCCTCGCCGATGCGGATCTTGGCGGTTGCGGCGCTGAAGAGCGTGGCGGCGCAATCGCGCGCGGAGGCGCCGCTGTCTCGCGCAGTAGCGCTCGGTGCATCGTCACACGCCACCATCGCGGCCATGCGCGCCGCTGCGACATCGCCGGCCATCAGGGCGAGTTGCTGCTGGATCGCCTGGTTCTTGCCGATCGGCTTGCCGAACTGGATGCGGTCGCCGGCATACTGCACCGACTGCTCGAGCACCCACTCCAGCGCGCCGGTCATCATGACGCTTTTCGCGATCGCGCCGAAGGTCAGCACCGGTTCAGCGAGTTGCGCGAACGGGTTGGCCGCCTGCGCGATGCACGGCGCAGCCATGAAGGCCACTTCGTCCATGGGCTCGCGCGCCGGGTTGAGGCGCTGGGTAACGCGCACGGTCTTGCCATCCGCCAGGGTCACCAGCGCAATGCTGCCGCCCAGGCCCACCACCGCATGGCCGCAGTGGCGCGCCCAAGCCACGCGCGGCGCGTTGCCCGAGAGCGTGGCGCCGGCGCCCGACCCGGCCAGCGTGATGGCGCTACCTTCTTCGATGAGGGCGATCGGCCCGTCCGGAATGGCGATGCCGGCCGCCGACAGCAGCAGCCCGGCGATCATGGTTTCCGCCAGCGGCAACGGCACCTGCCAGTAGCCCAGCGCGCGCAGGATCGGATACGCGTCCGCCCACGATGCGCCGATGCCGCCCGACTCCTCCGAGGCGAGGGCCAGCGACATGCCGTTATCCACCGCCAGGGCCCACAAGCGCGCCGGCC
>CANGUJ010000223.1 GCA_947456845.1 Burkholderiales bacterium
CGGATAGTCCTCGGCAAGTTTCTGCAGCACCTCCTCGTCGGTGGAAGGCGCGCCCGACGGGGTTTTCTTGATTACCGGCAGTTTCATGCGCTCGAAAAAGATCTCGCCGATCTGCTTGGGGCTGCCCAGGTTGAACGGCTGCCCGGCCAGATCGAAGGCCTTGCGCTCGAGTGAGATCATGGTCGCACCGAGCTCATTGCCCTGCTTTTCCAGCAGGGCGGCGTCGATGAGCACGCCGGTGCGCTCCATCTGCATCAACACCCTGGAAACCGGCATTTCCAGCTCGTAGATGAATTTGAGCTTGGGATCGGCGGCGACCTGCGGCCAGAGCGTCTGGTGCAATTGCAGGGTGACCTCGGAATCCTCGGCCGAATACGCGGTCGCCTTGTCGATCGCCACCTGCTCGAAGCCGATCTGCCCGGCGCCCTTGCCCGCCACCTCCTCGTACTTGATGGTGGTGCGCCCCAGGTGACGCATGGCGAGCGAATCCATGTCGTGGCTCTTGTGCGACTCGATCACGTAGCTTTGCAGCAGCGTATCGTGGGCGATGCCCGCCAGCGTGATGCCGTGGTTGGCGAAGATGTGCGCGTCGTACTTCAGGTTCTGCCCGACCTTGGCATGCGCCGGGCTCTCCAGCCAGGGCCTGAGGATCGCAATCGCCGCCTCGAATGGCATCTGCCCCTGCGCGTCCGGTCCCGCATGGGCCAGCGGCAGGTAGGCGCCCGCATAAGGCTCGAGCGCGAAGGAGATGCCGACGATGCGCGCGCGCATCGGGTCCAGGCCGGTCGTCTCGGTATCCACGGCGGCCAGGTCCGCCGCCTCGAGCCGTGCCACCCAGGCGCGCAACTGCGCCTCGGTCAGGATGGTTTCGTAATGCCTGGGCCGCTCGCCGGGCAGTTCGCGCCGCGTCTCCGGCGCGTCGCTCGCGCCCGGCGCGGCGGCTTCGGCGGCAGGCACCGCGTCGCCCTCGAGTTCGCGCAGCCAGGTGCGGAAGCCGAAGCGGCCGTACATCTCGCGCAGGCGCGCCTGGTCCACCGGCTCGGGCTTGAGCGACTCCACGGAGAGGCCCCCGACGTCGCACTTGACCGTCACCAGCGTGCGGCCGGTGGGCAACCAGTCGAGCGCGCGGCGCAGGTTCTCGCCCGCCACCCCCTTGACCGCGCCGGCATTGGCGATCACGCCGTCGAGCGAGCCGAATTCCGTGATCCACTTCGCCGCCGTCTTCGGGCCGACCTTCTCCACGCCCGGGACATTGTCGACCGCGTCACCCATCAGCGCGAGGTAGTCGACGATGCGCTCGGGCGGCACGCCGAACTTGGCCTGGACGGCGTCCGCGTCGAGGCGCTCGTTGCTCATGGTGTTGATGAGCGTGACATGCGGTCCGACCAGCTGCGCCAGGTCCTTGTCGCCGGTGGAAATCACCGTCTCGATGCCCGACTCGGCGGCGATGCGCGCGAGCGTGCCGATGACGTCGTCGGCTTCCACGCCCTCCATCATGATGAGCGGCCAGCCCATGGCGCGCACCAACGCGTGGATCGGCTCGATCTGCCGCACCAGGTCGTCCGGCATGGGCGCACGCTGCGCCTTGTACTGCGGATAGATGTCGTCGCGGAAGGTCTTGCCCTTGGCGTCAAACACGCAGGCGCAGTAGTCGGCCGCGTACTGGCTGCGCAGCTTCTTGAGCATGCTCACCATGCCGTGCATGGCGCCCGTCGGGGTGCCATCCGGGCTGCGCAGGTCCGGCAAGGCGTGAAAAGCGCGATAGAGGTACGACGAACCGTCGACCATCAGCAGTCTTGGCATCCGGTGCTTCCTCGGTGTCCCTGTTGGTCCAGGATAGTCCCTGTGAGTGTCCCGGCCTGTTAGAGTCTCGGACGGCGCGCCGGAGAGCGGCGCATCGGTCCGGGTGGCAGTGTACGCGAGCGCCGCCCGTGCGATCCAACCCACTGGATGAATCGATCATGGCTGTGAAGGTCAACCGCGGCGATATGGCCGCCGAGAATTCGGCTCGCGAGGCATGGCGCCTGTTCGGCATCATGTCCGAATTCGTCGAGGCCACCGAGCGCCTCGAGCACCTGCGCCCGGCGGTGTCGCTGTTCGGCTCGGCGCGCCTGAAGCCCGAGGACCCCTACTACAAGCAGGCGGAGGTGATTGCCCGCAAGCTTTCGGACGCCGGGTTCTCGGTGATCTCCGGCGGCGGGCCGGGCGTCATGGAAGCCGCCAACCGCGGCGCCTTCCACGGCAAGAGCGCGGCGGTCGGCCTGAACATCGAACTGCCGCGCGAGCAGCGCAGCAATGCCTTCCAGAATGTCGCGCTGTACTTCAAGCATTTTTTCGCCCGCAAGTACATGTTCGTCAAGTTTGCCTGCGCCTACGTGGTCATGCCGGGCGGCTTCGGCACGCTCGACGAGCTGACCGAAGCGCTCACCCTGATCCAGACACGCAAGACGCCCAGGATGCCCATCATCCTGGTGGGCGGCACGTTCTGGAAGGGCCTGCTGGACTGGCTGCGCACCGAACTGGAGGGGGCGCAACTGATCAATCCCGGCGACGTCGACCTCATGCAGGTGATCGACGATCCGGACGCCATCGTGGAGACCATCTTCAAGTTCTACGAGGCCAAGGGTTTTGCGCCCACCAGCTCCGACCGCGAAGGCCTGCAATATCTATAGCGCGCGGCCCTTGCTACAATCCTGCTCATGAAAGCAAAACTCCTCGTATCGGGCTGGCTGGCCCTGCTCGTGGCCTGCGGGGCTCATGCCCAGCAGGGGCCGGGCAAGCTCGAGCCGCTGCCGGAAGTGCCGCCGCCACCGCGCATGTCCATCGACCCGGCCATGGAGCCGCAGATCACCATCCGCCAGCGCGGCAACGACAAGATCGAGGAATTCCGCATCGGCGGCAAGCTCTACATGGTGCGCGTCACGCCTCCGGGCGGCACGCCCTACGTGCTGATCGACCAACGGGGCGACGGCCAGTTCGCCAGCCCGGCCCAGGGCCCGGCGGACGCGCACAACCTGAGCGTTCCGATGTGGGTGATCGGCACGTTCTGAACACGCCACGGGCGACTGCACCTGAAGTCTGCGACGCCACTCTTGCGCGCTAGGGGCCATGGCCGTCTTCACTCCCGTCACGTCGGAAGAACTGGCGCCCTGGCTGGCGGGGTTCGATGTCGGCACGCTGGTGCGCCTGGACGGCATCGCCGCCGGAATCGAGAACAGCAATTTCTTCCTCTCCACCACTGGCGGCGAGTTCGTGCTCACGATATTCGAGAAGCTCACGTCCGATGAACTGCCGTTCTACCTCGACTTGACCGCCCATCTCGCCGCCAGCGGCATTCCCTGCCCCGGCCCCATCGCCGACCGCGCCGGCCGCAACTTCAGCATGCTCAAAGCCAAGCCGGCCGCCATCGTGCGGCGCCTTGCCGGCCGCTCGCACATGCTTCCTTCCGCGGCCGACCGCACGCAGGTCGCCGCAATGCTCGCGCGCATGCACATGGCCGGCGCCGCCTTCAAGGGGTTCCGCGAGAATCCGCGCGGGCCGCACTGGTGGGCGGCCACCGCGCCGCAGGTCAGGCCCTTCATGGAACCGGCGGCCGCTGCCCTACTGGAGAGCGAACTTGCCTTCCAGGCCAGCCACCGCCACGACCGCCTGCCGCGCGGCCCGGTGCACGCCGACCTGTTCCGCGACAACGTGCTGTTCGACGGCGCCGACCTGGGCGGTTTCATCGACTTCTACTTTGCCGGCTTCGATTGCCTGCTGTTCGATGTTGCCGTCTGCGTCAACGACTGGTGCATCGTGCGCGACGGTCCCGCTGCGGGCGAACTGGTCGACGAGCAGGTGGCGGAGTTCCTCGGCGCGTACCACCACGTACGGGCTTTCGGCGCGGAAGAGCGCGCCGCATGGGACGTCATGCTGCGTGCTGGTGCCCTGCGTTTCTGGCTTTCGCGCCTGTTTGACTTCCACCTGCCGCGACCCGGCCAACTGGTCACCCCGCACGACCCCGGCCACTTTGAGCGCATCCTCGCGCGGCGCCGCAACCGGGTGGCGCCATGGATGTGAAGACCGTCCCCGCCCTGCACGGCGCCCTGTGGGTGGCGCACGGCTACCGCGTTTTCCGGGCCTATCCGTTCGCCTGGCTGGCCCTGTGCCCGGCGGTCTGGCTGGTGCTTCTGGCCTCGATGTTCATTCCGTTCGTCGGGCCGGTGATCGGGCTGATTCTGATGCCCGCGCTCACCGCGGGCCTGATGCTCGCGGCCTCCGAGGCCCAGCACGGCCGCATGCCGGGCCCGACCGCGGTGCTCGCGCCGGTGCGCGCCAATGCGCGCGCCTTCCTGCAACTGGGCTTCGCGTATGCCGCGCTGGTGTTTGCGGTCATGCTGCTGGGCCTCTGGATGGCCGGCCCGAAAGTTGCGGGTACGCCGGTGCCCGGCACACCCGGCAGCCCGATGGGTTCGCTGCGCACGCTGATGTTCGCCTTGCCGCTCTACATCCCCATCCTGCTCGCCTTCTGGTTTGCCCCGGCTCTGGTGCACTGGCATGGCATGAAACCGGTCAAGGCGCTGTTCTTCAGCTTGGCCGCCTCGTGGCGCAACCTGCGCGCCTTCATGGTGTACGGCGTACTGTGGGCGCTGCTCCAGGTGGGTCTGCCGCTGCCCTTCTCGAAGCTGATCCGCCTGCTGCTGCCGGCGGATGCGGCCAACCTGCTGCTGTCGTTCATTCTGGTGCCCTACGGGCTGATCGTCGCCTGCACCTTCGTGTGCTCGTATTACTCGAGCTACGTGGCCCTGTTCCCGGAGCGCCCGCAGCCTCCCGCGCGGGCCGACTGATCCCGGCGGCGCGCCGCCCTAGACCGGTTCCAGCTTGGCATAGGCCAGGGCCAGCCACTTCACGCCGCTGCGGCCGAAATTGACCTGCACCCGCGCATCCTGGCCGGACCCCTCGGAGTTGACGATGACCCCGGTGCCGAACTTGGCGTGCAGCACGCTCTGGCCGATGCGGTAGCCGGAATCCGCGGCCGCCTTGGCCTTGGCATAGGCGGGGCGCGCCAACGCCGCGAAATCGTCGTCGCCCTGCCAAAGATTGCCGCGCCGCGCCGAAATCTGCGGCGTCAGCCATTTCAGCACGGCCGCGGGCAATTCGTCGAAAAAGCGCGACTTCATGTTGTAGCGCGTCTGGCCGTGCAGCATGCGGGTCTGCGCGAACGACAGGTACAGGCGCTGCCGGGCGCGGGTGATGGCCACGTACATCAGGCGGCGCTCCTCGTCGAGCCCGTCCTTTTCCATGATGGAATTCTCGTGCGGGAACAGGCCGTCCTCCAGGCCGGTGATGAACACCTGGTTGAATTCCAGGCCCTTGGCCGAGTGCACCGTCATCAGCTGCACCGCATCCTGCCCTTCCTGAGCCTGGTTGTCGCCGGACTCCAGGGCCGCATGGGTCAGGAAGGCGGTCAGGCTGTCCTCGTCCTCCTGGGTGAAGTTGGCCGCCGCGTTGAGAAGTTCGTCGAGGTTTTCCAGCCGCTCGCGCCCTTCGCGGTCGTTCTTGTAGTGGGCGCGCAGGCCGGAATGCTCGAGCACATGGTCGATCACCTCGGGCAGCGGCAGCTCCCGGGTCGCTTCGCGCATGCGGTCGATCAGGCCGTTGAAGGCGGTAAGCGCGGCGCCGGCCTTGCCCGCCAGCAGGGGCACGGCGCGATACAGCGATATGCCGGCCGGATTGGCGATGTCGCGCTTGCCGGCCGCATCGCCGAGTTGCTCAAGCGAGCGCGCGCCGATGCCGCGGGCGGGGAAGTTGACCACCCGAGCGTACGAGGTGTCGTCGTCCGGATTGGCCAGCAGGCGCAGGTAGGCGATGGCGTGCTTGACCTCGGCACGCTCGAAGAAGCGCAGTCCGCCGTACACCTTGTAGGGGATGCCTTCGGCAAAAAGCATCTGCTCGATCACCCGCGACTGCGCGTTGGAACGGTACAGCACGGCGATCTCGCCGCGCCGGCCGCCCTCGCCGATCAGCGCCTTGACCTCGCCCACCAGCCAGCGCCCCTCGTCCAGATCGGTCTGCGCCTCGAACACCCGCACCGGCTCGCCATGCCCGGCGTCGGTCCAGAGGTTCTTGCCCAGGCGCCGGCCGTTGTTCCTGATCAGCGCGTTGGCGGCGTCGAGGATGTTGCCCTGCGAGCGGTAGTTCTGCTCCAGCTTGATCAGGTTCTGCACGCGGAAATCGCGCTCGAAGTCGAGCATGTTGCCCACCCGCGCGCCGCGGAAGGCGTAGATCGACTGGTCGTCGTCGCCCACCGCGAACACCGCGCTGGGGTGGTCCGTGGCGGCGCCGCCGATCAGCTTGAGCCACTTGTACTGGAGCTCGTTGGTGTCCTGGAACTCGTCGACCAGGATGTGGCGAAAGCGCGCCTGGTAATGCTCGCGCAGGGGCTCGTTTTTAGACAGCACTTCATAGGTGCGCAGCAGCAGTTCGGCGAAGTCGACCACGCCCTCGCGCTGGCACTGCTGCTCGTAGGCCGCGTAGAAGTCGATGAAGCGGCGGTTGTGGTCGTCGTTGGCGACCACGTCCCTGGGTCGCAGGCCGGCCTCCTTGGAACCGTTGATGAACCACATCACGTTCTTGGCCGGGAATTTCTCGTCGTCGACATTGAGCGCCTTCAACAGACGCTTGACGGCCGAGAGCTGGTCGGCCGAATCGAGGATCTGGAACAGCGCCGGCAG
>CANGUJ010000224.1 GCA_947456845.1 Burkholderiales bacterium
AGCGGTGCCACCAGGTCGATGCCCGTGGCCACCGCACGCCCGGCCCGCAGGCGGGCGATCGCTTCGCCCGACATGCCGGCGGCGCGCAGGGCCTGGGGGCGCTCGGCCAGGTCGGCGGCGACTTCCTGCAAGCGGCTGCGCGCTGCCTCCAGGCGCGACTCGGCGATGATGCCTTCGGCGAACAGCTTTTCATCGCGCGCCGCCGCCGAGGACGCCAGCTGGTGCTGCGCGGAGGCCTGCAGGTAGGTGTGCTGGACGTCGGCCAGGCCCGGGCTGACCAGGCGCGCGACCACCTGGCCGCGCCGCACATTCTGATGCGTGGCGACCAGCACGGCCTCGACCAGCCCGCCCAGGGGCGCGCTGACCACGCGCACCTGCGCGGCGGGGACCACCACTTGCGCCGGCAATCCTTGCGCGGCGCCGTCGGCCCCGGCGCGCGCCACCACGGCCACCGTTTCGACACCGGCGGCCCTGGCCTGGGCGGCCGTCATCCGGATGGCGTCGGCCGCGCCGGCCGCAGGCACAGCCAGCATGAGTAAAGCGCAGGCGATGTACGCGCGCAACCGCTTTGAGAATGCAGGCAAGATCATGATCACCCCGAATCGCAGAGCGCCGCGCCGTGCTGCGTGAGCACGG
This sequence comes from Burkholderiales bacterium, assembly GCA_947456845.1. Classification (GTDB taxonomy): domain Bacteria; phylum Pseudomonadota; class Gammaproteobacteria; order Burkholderiales; family JAEUOS01; genus JAEUOS01. Next base: position 637 of record CANGUJ010000224.1, read on the forward strand.
CTTGCGATGGCGCTTATCCTGAACCCGTCCGTTCCGCGAGCGCGAAACGGCATCCCGTCAGTACGGTCCGGCGGGCGGGGCGTGGGCGGGCGGCAGGCGCCGGCATGCCGTACACGGCGGCAGGGCCGCCGCGCTGGTCGGGGGCCGGGCGCGATCGCGCCCCTTGCTCGGATTCCAGCCGGACACCGATGCCGCCGCGATGTCCAGGGGCTGCCAGGCAGAATCGCGCCGCAATTCCTGACCCAGCCCGACCACCGGCATGTCGACCGGGCCCGCGCCGGACCAATGGGTGTCTACCGCGTGCCGGGCACCGTCATGAACACCTTCATGAACACCGTCATGAACACCGTCATGGGCATCGCTATGGGCGCCGCGGTCGATAGCGCCGCGGTCGGCTGCGCCATGCGGCGCGCCGTGCATGTGCACGCCGGAGAGGCCGCTCGCATCCACGCCCATGTGGGCATGCAACAGCGGCGCCATGCCTTGCAGCAGGGCGAACAGCGCGATCAGGACGGCATGGCGAATTTTCACCTGCGGATTATAGGCGGGGGCTGGACCCGCTCTTTGACCTGACGCAAACGCCAGGCACCCACCGCCACGCCGCCGCGGCACGCCGGCCGCGCGGCGTGCGGACCGGGAATCAGGCGCCGCGCGCGCCGCTGGCCATGAAGCCGCCGTCCACCGGGATGGTGGCGCCGCTGATGTAGTCGGCCTTGTCCGACGCCAGGAAGGCGGCGATGGCGGCGATCTCGGCCGGCAGCCCGTAGCGCTTCATCGGAATCGCGTTGGTGTAGGCGGTGCGAAAGGCGGCCGAATGCAGCACCTTGGTAAGCGGCGTATCGACCGGCCCGGGCGCGATCGCGTTGGCGGTGATGCCGTGCTCCGACAATTCGGCGGCGATCTGGCGGGTCAGCCCGGCAATGGCCGCCTTGGACGTCCCGTAGGCGGTGCGGCCGCTGCCGACCGCGCGCAGGCCGGCGACCGAGGCGATGTTGATGATGCGGCCCCAGCCGTGCCGCAGCATCAGGCGCGCGGCGTGCTGGCTGCACAGCATGGTGCCGGTGACGTTGATGTTCATGGTCGCCAGCCAGTTGTCGAGCGGAAAGTCGACGAACGGAAAGGTCTTGGCGATGCCGGCGTTGTTGACCACGACATCGCAGCGCGCGTGCCGGCGCGCGACCTCCGCGAATGCGGCGGCGATCGAATCCGGGCTGCCCACATCCATGGCCAGGCTTTCGGCCTGGAAGCCGGCGTCGCACAGGCGCGCCGCGGTGGCGGCCGCCGCCGCGCCGTTAATGTCGGAAACGATCACCGTCAGCCCGTCCGCGGCGAGGGCCTCGGCGATCGCCTCGCCGATGCCCATGGCCGCGCCGGTGACCAGCGCCACCCGGTCGTGCGCAGCGGTCGGCGCCGTCATTCCGGCTGCAGCCCGATGTCCTTGACGAGCCGGGTCCAGCGGGTGCGTTCCGCCCCCAGGAACTCGCCCAGGGCTTCCGGCGAGCCCGGTTCGGGCACCACCCCCAGATCGCGCAGACGCTGCGCCACATCCGGATCGGCCAGCACCTGGTTGATGTCGCGGTTGACCCTGGCGATCACGTCCTTGGGCGTGCCAGCCGGCGCCAGCACGGCGAACCAGCCCGAATAGTCGAACCCGGGATAGGTCTCCGCCATGGCGGGCACGTTCTCCAGCCCGGTCACGCGCTTGCCGACGGTGACGGCGATCGGACGCAGGTCGCCGCGCTTGATGAAGGGGGCGACCGCCGCCGAGGAAAGGAACACGATCTGCGTGCGCCCGCCGACGGTGTCCTGGATCATCGGCGTGGCGCCGTTGTAGGGTACCTGCAGCGACTTGACGCCGGTGGCCAGGTTGAAGGCCTGGCTCATCATCCCGCTGAAGGTGCGCGGCCCCTCGTGCGCCGAGGAAAGGGTGCCCGGCTTGCTCTTGTCGAGCGCGATGAGTTCGGCGAGCGTCTTGGCCGGCACGGCGGCGCCGACCGCCACCACCATCGGCGACTTGGCGATCATCGCCACGGCATCGAAATCGCGCGGCGGGTCGTAGGGCAGGGCCTTGAAGGTCAGCGGGTTGGTGACGATCGCCGCCGTGGTGGCGTAGAAGAAGGTGTAGCCGTCCGGGGCGGAACGCGCGGCCGCCTGGGCGCCGATCACGTTCTGGCCGCCGGCGCGGTTCTCGACCACCAGGGCCTGCGCCCATACCTTGGAGAGCCGGTCCGCGATGAGCCGCGCGGAGATGTCCGGGGAGGTGCCGGCCGCCTGGGACACGATCAGGCGCACCGGTCGGGTGGGCCAGGCCTGGGCAAAAGCCTGGCCCGCGCAGAACGCGGCGATCAAGGCGCAGGCGATGGGGTGGCGCAATGTCATGCGGGGTCTCCGGTGATGCGTGTCGGCGCAGGCAGGCTGCCTGCGGATTCGTGGCTGCCCGTGCAGTTTAGCGCCCGCAGCCGCCCGCGTGCGGCACGGCAACGCCGTGCTGCCGCCGTCCTGCCCGGGAGACGCCGTGTCCGCCAAGGTAGAATCAAGTCTAGGCGCATACCGCAAGCGGCCCGCATCCATCCGCCTGCCTGCCGGACCGGCCACCGCCCTGCGCGCCATCGCAAGGAAAATCCATGACCCAGCCATCACCCGCGCTGCCCGCGGGCCGCACACCGGTCCTTTCGGTGGTACCGATGCCGTCCGATGCCAATCAGCATGGCGACATCTTCGGCGGCTGGATCATGTCGCAGGTCGACATCGCCGGCGGCGTGATCGCGGCGCGCCGCGCGCGCGGCCGGGTGGCGACCGTGGCCGTCAACGCCTTCACCTTCAAGCAGCCGGTGATGATCGGCGACGTGGTGCTGTTCTTCGCCGAAGTGGTGAAGGTCGGACGCACGTCGCTCACGGTCGATGTGGAAGTGTTCGCCCAGCGCAACCCGGCCGTGCTCGAGACGGTGAAGATCACCGAGGCCACGCTCACCTACGTGGCCACCGACGAATCGCGCCGCCCGCGCGCGGTGCCCGTGCAGTAGGGCCCGCCGGCGCGGGCCCTACGCGGGCTTCCGCGCCATCACGAACAGCAGCGAGCCCATGCCCGCGACCAGTGCCAGGAGGGTAAACCCGGCGCGGTAGTCGCCGAACACGTCGGCGAACGCGCCCGCCACCAGCGGGCCGCCCACCTGCCCGAGAGCGATGACGATGCCCGAGAGGCCCATGATCATGCCGATGGCGTTGCGCCCGAAGTAATCGGCGCGGATAGCCTGCATGAACGGGCCGCGCAGGCCCCACGCGGCGCCGTGCAGGGCCGCGAACGCCGCCAGCATCAGCGAGTTCGCGGCGTAGGTGAGCATGAGCATGCCGGCGGCATGCATGAGCATGCACAGCGCGGCCACATAGCGCTTCTCGAAGCGGTCGCCGATGGCGTAGCCCAGCGCCACGCCGCCGGCCTGGCCGAGGGTCATGAGGGTGATGACGAAGGACGCCTGCGCCACCGAATAACCGAGCCCCTCCTTCATGTGGGTGATGGCATGCACGTTGACCGCCGTGACGATCAGGAGCGCCACGCCGTGGCCGAGGGCGAGCAGCCAGAAGGCGCGCGTGCGCAGCGCCTCGCGCGCGGTGAATTCGCGCTGCGCGGGCGGCGCCTGCGCGCCGATCGCGGGCGGTGGCGCCGGCGGCAGCCCGTCGAGCGTCTGGCCGTGATCCTCGGGCCGGCTCTTGATGGTCATCGCCAGCGGCAGGCCCACCAGCAGCAGCAGGACCCCCGAGCCGAACGCGGTGGGGCGCCATCCGAAGGTCTGCATGCACCAGGCCACCGCGGGCGCCGCCAGGCCGCCGGCGGCCAGGCCGCACCCCATCGCCGACAGCGCGCGCGCGCGCTTGCGCGCGAACCACTGGACCACCGCGACGGTGAGCGGAAAATAGCCGGAGAAGCTCGCGCCGATGGCGATGATCACGATGGCCGCATAGAACCCGCCGATGGTCTCGATGCGCGAGAGCACCATGAAGCCCAGCGCGAAGACGATGATGCCGCCGATGATCATGCGCTTGGCGCCGGAGCGGTCGATCACCCAGCCCAGCAGCGGCCCCAGCACCGCCGCCTCGAGCGACTGCAGCGCCGCCGCGCCGGAGAGCGCGGTCTTGCTCCAGCCGCGCTCCTCGACCAGCACCGCCACGTAGGCGCCGAAGGCCGAATGCAACAGGCCGGCCTGCAGGCACTGGAGGGCGGCGGCGGCCGCGACGATGCGCCAGCCGTGAAAGCTCTTCAAACCTGTCCCCTCGCCTGATTTATGCTTGTGTGGAACGACACTTTAGCAAACGGCGGCACCCACTTATCCACAATATCTGTGGATAACCCCCCGCCCGACCCCGCGAAACCCGTTGGTGGAAGCCGAAGTCAAGAGGTTTGGCGCGAAAGCGTGCAAGCGCGGGAAATAGTGAGTGCCACCCATGCCGGGCTGCGCGCACACCCGGCCGGGCCAGAAAATATTCCGGGTCTCATCACTTGACAGCGCGGCCGGAACGCCCCCAATTGCGCGGCCCGCGCTGGCGCCGCCACCCGACTTGCCGCCCCGCATCGCCTATTCGAGCGGTGCCGAACGAAAGCGGTCGACCTCGGTCGTGCCCACCAGCGCGGCCTGGTTGCCCCAGGCGTTGCGTATGTAGGACACCACCGCCGCGACCTCCGCATCGGAAAACAGCGGCCGATAGGGCGGCATGCCGTACGGCCGCGGGTTGCCGGCGGTGCCGGGCGCGAAGCCGCCGTTGAGCACGATGCGGATCGGATTGGCCGGCGAGGTTTGCGTGAGCGAGCGGTTGCCCGCCAGGGGCGGATAGGCCGGCGGCATGCCGCGACCATCGGCGCCATGGCATTCCTTGCAATGCCGCTCGTAGAGCACGGCCCCGGCGGCGAAAACCCGCGCGGCCTCTTCGCCGTGGACCGGCGCGGGCGCCGCCGGCGCCGGCGGCAGCGACTTGAGGTACGTCGCGACCGCCTGCAGGTCGCGCGCTTCGAGGTGCTGCAGGCTCTGCGCGACCACCTCGGCCATCGGCCCGGCCACGCTGCCGCGCGCCGATACGCCTGTCTTGAGCAGCTGCACGATCTCCGCGGTCGACCAATCGCCCAGGCCCGCGCCAGGCGTGCCATTGAGCGGCGGGGCATACCAGCCCTGCACGGGAATCAGGCCGCCGGCCAGGTCGGCCTCGAGCACAGGCGCACCCATTGCATCGCGCCGGGTGTGGCAGGCGTTGCAATGCCCCGGCCCCTGCACCAGGTAGGCGCCCCGGTTCCATTCGGCATCGCGGTCGGCCTGCCACCGGTACGTGCCGGCGCGAAAGTGGAGTCCGCGCCAGAGCGCCAGCAGGCCGGGCTGGTTGTACGGGAAACGCAGTTCGTGCGCGCGGTTGGGCGTGGCTGCCGGTTCGAGCGTGCGCAGGTAGGCGAACAGCGCATCGGCATCGGCGCGCGGCATGCGGGTGAAGCTGGGATAGGGAAACGCCGGATACAACAGGCGCCCGTCGCGCGACTTGCCATGGTGCAGGGCGCGCCAGAAATCGTCGGCGCTCCAGGCGCCCAGGCCGTGCGTCGGGTCGGGAGTGAGGTTGGAACCATACATCCGGCCAAATGGCGTCTCGATGGCGCGGCCGCCCGCATAGGCCAATCCGCCGCGCTCGGTATGGCAGGCCCTGCAATTGCCTGCCAGCGCGAGATAGCGACCGCGCGCCACCACGGCCGGCCCGTCCGCCGCCACTGCGGTCGGACCGTTTGCCGCCACTGCGGTCGGACCGTTCGCCGCCACTGCGGTCGGACCGTTTGCCGCCACGGCGGCTGCCGGCACCGCCTCCACCGGCTCGGCGATGCCGCGCACAAGCAACCCGCCGATCACCGCCAGCATCAGTGCCAGCAAGGCGCCTGCGATCGCTGCCGCACGCCTCATCGAGGCACCGTCGCGGGCACCGTGCCGCACCTGAGCGGCGGGTCCGACCCGGCCGCCGCAACGGCATCGGGGTTCGGCGGCACCGGCCGCGAAGCCAGCCAGGCCGAT
>CANGUJ010000225.1 GCA_947456845.1 Burkholderiales bacterium
CCGGGGTCCAGAAGCATGGCGGCGATCATCGGATCGGCCGGCATGGCGGGCGGTGCGGGCGCGGCCATCGCGGTCGTCGATGGGTCGGTGGCGCCGGTGTCGGCGCCCTGCGCTTCCGCTGGCGCGGACCGGCCGGCCGCCGAGTCGTCCTTCTCCGCCCTGGAACCGGCCTCGTCGTAGGCGCGGTCGGCCTGCTTGCCGCGCAAGACCTCGGCGAAGCGCGCCTGGGGCAAGTCGCCGTCGTTGCCCGCGTTAGAGACGGCGGGGCTGCGCTCGGCAGCCGGCGCATTCTGGCCGCCGACGATGGTGAGGGTGCTGTTCATGTGGGTTCCGTTCCGGGGCGGTTGTCTGGAGCGCTCCGCGCTGACCTATTCGCCGAAGGCGAAGCGCGCGTTGGTGACGGCGCGCGAGGCGAATTCGTCCTGCTGCTTCTGCTCGCGGCGCTCGGCATTCCTCCGCGCGACCGCGTCGCGCCGGTTGGCGATGGTGTTGAACGAATTGAGCGAGCGCTGTTCCGCCTGCCAGGCCGAGCGCGCGTTGGCGATCTGCACGTTCCAGAACGCGACTTCGCCTTCCTGCTGGCGCACGGCGTCGTCGAGTTTGTCGAGAAAAGCGCGGAAATTGCGGACCTCGGCAGCCGGCGCGCCGCGCATGATGGCGGCTTCGAGCCGGGCGCGGTATTCGTCGCGGTAATTGATCAGCACGTCGCGCTTTTGGGCGGACTCGGCCAGCCTGGCGTTGAACTGGCCGACCTTCACGGCGGCCGTGTCCGTCTTGTTCTGGGCGACCTGGATCAGGGTGGCGAAAGACTTGAGCATGGCGATGGGCTCCGGGTGGGCGGAATGGTGTGTCAGGCGGCGAGGTCGATCAGCTGCGCCAGTTGCCTGGTGCTGTCGCCGAAGGCGGCGTTCTCGTGCATGTCCTGCTGCAGGAACGCTTCCAGGCGCGGCCACATGGCGATGGCCTGGTCGAGCACGGGGTCGCTGCCGGCGGAATAGGCGCCGACGTTGATGAGATCGCGGTTGCGCTGATAGCGCGACACCAGCGTCTTGAAATGCTTGGCGCGCCTGATGTCGTCGGGATTGCCGACGGCATGCATGACACGGCTGATGGACTGTTCGATGTCGATGGCCGGATAGTGGCCCGCGTCCGCCAGGCCGCGCGAAAGCACGATGTGGCCGTCGAGGATGGCGCGCGCCGCGTCGGCGATCGGATCCTGCTGGTCGTCCCCCTCGGTGAGCACGGTGTAGAAGGCGGTGATCGACCCGGCGCCGCCGCCGCCCGCCCGCGCCGAGCCGTTGCCCGCCCGCTCGACCAGCTGGGGAAGCTTGGCGAATACCGATGGCGGATAGCCCTTGGTGGCCGGCGGTTCGCCGATGGCCAGCGCGATTTCGCGCTGCGCCATGGCGTAGCGGGTGAGCGAATCCATGATCAGCAGCACGTTCCGGCCCTGGTTGCGGAAATGCTCCGCCACGGTGGTGGCATAGGCCGCGCCCTGCATGCGCAGGAGCGGCGGCACATCGGCCGGTGCGGCGATGACCACGGCCCGCTTGAGGCCCTCGGGTCCCAGCGATTCCTCGATGAATTCCTTGACCTCGCGGCCGCGTTCGCCGATCAGGCCGACCACCGTCACGTCTGCATTGGTATAGCGCGCCATCATGCCCAGCAGGACGCTCTTGCCCACGCCGGAGCCCGCGAACAGTCCCATGCGCTGGCCGCGGCCGACGGTGAGCAGCGCATTGATCGCGCGCACCCCGGTATCGAGCGGTGCGCTGATCGGAATGCGGTCGATCGGATTGAGCGGGCGCGATGACAGGGGCGCCTTGACGTTCACCGCGAGCGGGCCCAGGGCGTCGAGCGGCCGGCCCTGCGCGTCGACGACGCGCCCGAGCAGGCCGTCGCCTACCGGCAGGTGCTTGGTGCGGTCCTCGGCACGGCGCCACGGATGGCTGGCGCGCCCGGGTGCCGGCCGCGCCATCTGCGTATCCGACGGCGTGACCACGGCGCCGGGCATGAGCCCGAACACATCGGTGGTGGGCATCAGGAACAGCTTGCTGCCGGCGAAGCCGACGACTTCGGCTTCCACCGGTCCGGAGCCGTCCTGGCTGACCAGGCAGGTGCTGCCCACCGGCAGCCGCAGGCCCACCGCCTCCATGACCAGCCCGGCAACGCGCGTGAGGCGCCCTTCGGCGCGAATCGCCGGAACCGCGGTCAAATGGCCCCGGCATTGCGACAGGAACTCCGGCCAGGGGTTCGCGGCGCTCATGAGGGGGCGGTCGGCAATCGAGCTCACGCGTCCTCGGGCACGGGCGAGGCGGGTGGCGGTGCAACCACGGGAGGCCGCACGCCGAGGGCGGCGGCGGCGCGCTGCCAGCGCGCGGCGAGGGTGGCGTCGACCGTGCCGTCGGCATTGACGGCGCGGCAGCCGCCCGGCTCGATGCGGGCGTCTTCGGTCAGGCGCCAGTCGCGCACCGCCAGGTCGTCGGCCAGGTGGCGGCGCACGAAATCCACGTCGCCCGGATTGAGGAACAGTTGCGGATGCGCGCCGTTGCCGGCCAGGTCCATGGCTTCGCGCACTGCCGGCAGCAGGGCCGCCGGATTGCAGGTCAATTCCGCGCGCAGGATGTGCTGCGCGATGTCGGCGGCCAGCACGAGCAGCGCCTGCGCGGTGTCCTCCAGCAGGCGGACGCGCGCGGCATCGAGCGCGCCGGCCAGCGTACGCAGGTGCGCGGCTTCGGCGGCGACCGCGTCGGCGGCGTCGGCCCTGCCGCTGGCAAAACCGGCGGCGTAGCCTTCCGCCTGGGCCGCGCTGCGGATTTTCGCCAGTTCGTCCTCGGGCACCGTGGGCGGCTCCTGGGCCTCCCCGGAGCGCCGCTGGCTCGGCGTGTCGGCGGAAAGGGTGGCGAACTGCCAGCGCTGGAACCCCTGGTTGTTGTCCATGGCGCGCTTAAACGAATGTGTCGTCACCCGAGCCTCCAAGCACGATCTGTCCTTCGTCGGCCAGGCGGCGGACGATTTTCAGCATTTCCTTCTGCGCGCCCTCGACCTCCGAGAGCCGCACCGGGCCGCGCGATTCGAGGTCTTCCTTGAGCATTTCCGCCGCGCGCGAGGACATGTTGCGCAGGATCTTGTCGCGCAGGTCGGGATTGGCTCCCTTCAACGACAGCACCAGGGACTCCGACTGCACTTCCTTGAGCATCGCCTGGATGCCGCGATCGTCGATGTCCATCAGGTTCTCGAAGACGAACATCTCGTCCATGATGCCCTGGGCGATGCCGTCGTCGACGGTGCGCACGGCGTCGAGAATCACCGTTTCGGACGCGCCGCCCACGTAGTTGAGGATTTCCGCCGCCGTGCGGACCCCGCCCAGGGCCGCCTTCTTGACCTGGTCCGGCCCGGAAAGCACCTTGGAGATGGTCTCGTTCAACTCCCGCAATGCGTTCGGATGGATGCCGTCGAGCGTGGCGATGCGCATGATCACGTCGCCGCGCACGCGGTCGGGCATGAGGTTGAGGATGGCGGCGGCGTGGTCGCGGTCCAGGTGCACGAGGATCGAGGCCATGATCTGCGGATGCTCGTTCTTGATCAGTTCCGCCACCGAGGGCGCGTCCATCCATTTCAGGCTCTCGATGCCGCTGGTATCCCCGCCCTGGAGAATGCGGTCGAGGACGAACTTCGCCTTTTCCTCCCCGAGCGCGCGGTTGAGCACGCCGCGGATGTATTCGTCCGAATCCAGGCCGATGGAGGTCTGCTCTCCGGCCTCCGCATGGAATTTCTCGAGAACGTCGTCGACTTTCTCGCGTGAAATGGTCTTCAGGTTGGCCATGGCCGCGCCAATCTTCTGGGCCTCCTTGGGTGACAGGTGCTTGAAGACCTCGGCGGCCTCCTCCTCGCCCAGCGACAGCAGGAGGATCGCGCCCTGATCGACGCCCGCATCACTCATTGCCGTTTACCCAGTTGCGCACGATATTGGCCACTACTTTGGGATCCTGTTTGGCCAGGGCGCGCGCGCTTTCGAGTTTGCTCGGTAGGGCGGGGACCTGCCGGCCTTCCAGTTGAGCCTGCTGCTCTTCGTCTGCCTTGACCTGTTCGGGCGTGGGTTCCGGCGGACGATGGGCGAGAATCTGGCGCAACATCGGTCGCAGCACCCCCAGCAGGATGTACAGGACGACGGCGGCGATCAGCGCCAGCTTGCCGAACTCCTTGGCGCTGGATACGACATCCGGCTGCTTCCACAACGGCACCTCCGGCAGTACCTCGACTTCGCGCGGGCTGAACAGGGCGTTGTGCACGTTGATCGAGTCGCCACGATCCTTGGAGAAACCCATTGCTTCCCTGACCAGGGCGTCGACCTTGGCGATTTCCTCGGCGGTCAGCGGTGCGGGTGCCGCGCCGGGCTTGCCGCCGGCCGGCCTCTTGTGGTTGACCACCACCGCGGCGGACAGGCGCTTCACGGTGCTGGCAGGCCCCTTGACCACCTGGATGGTCTTGTCCGGCACATAGTTGGTGATCGACTCGCGTCGGCTCTGGTTCTGCGCGTTGGCGCCGGCGGCGCCGGCGGCCGGATTGGTGGGCGTGCCGGCGATCGGCGCGCTGGCGTTGCCGGGCGGCTGGTTCGACAGGGTGCCCGGAACGCCGGAGGGGCCGCTGCCGGCCCCGCCCGACTCGCTGATCGACTGGCTGACGATGGCGGGCTCGCCGTTCTTGCCCTGGTTGGCGCTCTTCTCCGAGGTGGTCTGTACCTGGCTGAAGTCGACCTCGGCGGTGACCTGCGCGCGCACATTGCTTTCGCCGTAGAGCGGCACCAGCACTTCCATGATGCGCTTGATGTAACCCTGCTCCAGTTCCTGCACGTAGGTGAGCTGGGTCGAGTCGAGGGTGCCGTTGGTGCTTTCCCCCTTGGGCGAGAGCAGCACCCCGAACTGGTCGATCACCGCGACGTTCTTCGCGTGCAGGCCGGGCAGCGACGCGGCGACCAGGTGCATGATGCCGCCGAGCTGTCCGCGCTCCAGTTTCATGCCCGCCCCGAGCGAGACCACCACCGAGGCGGTGGGCGACTGCTGCTCGCGCATGAAGACGCCCGAACGCGGGATCGCCAGGTGAACGCGCGCCGACTGCACCCCCTCGATCGACAGGATGGTCTTGGTGAGTTCGCCTTCGAGGGCGCGGCGCAGGTTTTCGCGTTCGTGCTCCTGCGAGATGCCGAACTTGGCGTTGTCCATCAGCTCGTAGCCGGGCAGGCCGCGCTTGGGCAGGAACTGGCCCATCTTGAGGCGCGTTTCGTAGAGCAGCGGGGCGGGCACCTGGATGGTGTTGCCCTCGACCCGGTAGGGAATGGCCTGCTGGTTCAGCTGCGCAAGGATGGCGGGGCCGTCCTTGATGTCGTTCATGTTGGCGATCAACACTTTGTAGTCGGGCGCCTGGCTCCACAGCCATGCGGCGGTCAGGATCGCCACCGATGCGGCGATGCCCACCATGGTGGCGATCTTGTTGGTGACGGGGAGGGCGCGCCAGCCGGCCACCAGGTCGGTGCCAGGCAGGCCGAGACGGGGAAGGGCGAGTGCGTTGTCTGCCATGAACAGGTTTCTCGGGAGCAGCCTTGGGTTGCGAACGATTATGCGAAAGCCTTAGGCTTGCAAAGACCCGAGAAAGCACGGTTTTGGGCGGCATTTCGGGGTGCCGTGCGAGCGCGCCCGGGGATACGATTGCGTCATCGTCGTCATTGGCGTCATTGCGCCCAAGCCAGGAGGTCGTCGTGGATCCGATCAAGCCGCTCGCGGCCACCAGCCTTTCGATGCTCGGCGGGGCAGGCGCGACCACAGCCGCCGAGGCCGCCGGCGGTTTCGGCGAGGCCCTCAAGGCCGCGCTCGAAAGCGTCAACCAGGCCGGGCGCGAGGCTAGACATATGGGCCGGCGTTTCCAGGCGGGCGACGACACCGTCACCCTGGAGGAAACCATGATCGCGATGCAGAAGTCCAGCATCTCGTTCGCCGCGACCGTGCAGGCGCGCAACCGCCTGATGTCCGCCTATCAAGACATCATGAACATGCAGGTGTAGGGCGGCGCCGCCTTCGCCCGCACACATTCGCATGAGCGCCCAGCCGAAGCAAATGAGCCCGTCGGCCGAGGGCGAGGGTGAACCCGACAAGCGCCTGCGCCTGGAGGATGTGCGCCTGAAGATCGGCGAGACCGTGCAGCTGCAATCGACCGCCGAGCGCGATCCGCCGCGCCAATACGTCAAGCTGATCGGCTATGCGAAGGGGCGCTCGTTCATCGTCACCACGCCGATCCAGGACGGCGGCTATCTGCTCGTCCGGGATGGCATGGGCTATGTGGTGCGCATGTTCGCCGGCAAGAACATCTATGCCTTTTCGGCGTCGGTGATCCGCTCTGCGAACACGCCGTATCCGCACCTGCATCTGACCTATCCCGACGAGGTCGTCGCGCGCGTCGTCAGGGGCGCCGAGCGCGTCGACGTGCGCCTGATCGCCTCGGTGGACAACGGCAGCGGGCGCCCGGTGCCGGCCACGGTGGAGAACCTGAGCTCTTCAGGGGGCGGGTTGCATTCGCGCTCCCAGCTCGGCGCGGTCGGCGCCGAACTGAAGCTGGGCTTCAAGCTCGAGCTCGATGGAATATCGCGCGTGCTCTCGATCGCGGCGGTGATCC
>CANGUJ010000226.1 GCA_947456845.1 Burkholderiales bacterium
GGCCCTGCGCGGCCTGGAGCATGACCTGCCCGCCGCTCTGGCCCGTGGCGCGGGTCTGCGCCGCGGCCTCGACCACGATGTTGCCTTGCGCGGCAATCACGCTCACCGTGCCGCCGCTGCCGGTCACCGGGTTGGGTGTCGGCGTGGCGGCGGGGGTAGCTGGCACGGCGCTGGCGCTGACCAGCGCGCCCTTCTCGATGACGACCGGCCCGCTTTCGCTCCGGATCTCGACCTGCCCGCCGCTCTTGCCGTCGGCCACGGTCTGGCTGCCCGCCCCGACCGTCAGCTCGCCCTTGGCCTTGAGGACGATCCTGCCGCCTTCCTGCGCCAGCGTGGTGGCGCGGATGTCGCCGTTGTGCTTGAGCGTACCGGCAAACACGCCCACCGCTCCGCCGCTCAGCTTGCCCAGCACCTGCGCGGTGTTGGCCGGCGCCTGTACCTCGAACTTCATGTCGTTGAGGTTGCGGCTGCCGATCTCGATCTTCTCGCCGGCGGCCAGGACCACGTTGCCGCCTTCGGTCTTGATCACCCCTTCCTTGCCCACCGACATGTTGGGGGCGATGATGTAGACATCGCCCGTGCCGCCGTTCACATAGCCGTTGACCTGGATGGAGCCGGCCTGCCCTTCCTTGTTGAACTTGAGCAGGCCCTTCTTGAAATCGGCGTCGCTGATGTTGAGGGTCGATGCGATCAGCCCCTGCACGTCGATGCGCGCGCCCGCGCCGAAGACGATGCCGTTGGGGTTGACCAGGTACACCCGCCCGTTGGAGGACAGCGTGCCCAGAATGCTGCTGGGGTCCTGCCCGACCACCCGGTTGAGCACCGCGCTCGATGCGCTCTGCTGCTGGAAGCGCGTGGTCTCGCCCTGGCCGATGGAAAAGCTCTGCCAGTTGATGATCGCGCCCGGCGTGTTGGTCACCGTGAGCGTCTTGCCCTGGGTGGCAAAGGTCGCGCTGCCGCTCACCACCACCGGCGCGCTCGGGTTCGACTGCACCCCGCCGCTGTAGAACCCCGGCACGAACGCCGCCGCCACCGCAATCGGCAGGGGGCGAAGGGCGAAGCGGGCGCGTGTGGGGGACGGGAAGCGGGCGGTGGGTTTCACGGGCAGGAGGGGCGACAGGGGGCTGGCGTGGTCATCCGGTGAAAAGGCGGGCAAAAACAGTTCTATTCGACGCTTCAACCCGCACTTATCGCACACATTCGTACCACCCGCAATCGTCCGGATGGATGAGGTCGTGCGTTAAAGCACATCGCCGCCCGCCAGGCAGGCCGGTTGGTGGCGAGGTCGGCAGGACGGCGCGAGGAGTACGACACAAAGCAAGCTCCGTTCCCGGCCATATTGTGTATTTTTTTCATGGGCTTACGAAGTTTCGCGCGGCCCGTCCCGAGCCGCCGATGACGCAAGTGTAAAGTTTTCCGACACCTCGGGCGGCACGCGAATCCGGTCGTCGCAGCAACCCCGGCGCAGTCCGCGCCAGGCGGGTTCGCCATTGATTCAGCCGGCGCTGCGCCTGCGTTGGCCTGCGTTGATTTGCGGCCGATCGGGACCTACGTGCGAGGACGGCTGCGCCAAGGGCGGCACATGCGGGCGCCTCGATGATTGGTGCCGCCTATCTGACTCGAACAGATGACCTACCGCTTACAAGGCGGTTGCTCTACCAACTGAGCTAAGGCGGCTTTCGGGCTGCGCGGGCAGCCGGGGTGCGCTACTTTACAACGGTGAGCTTGGGCTTGCCGCCGGCCTTGGGGCGCTCCGGTGCGGTGGCGGCGCTGGGCTCGTCGACCTTGGCCTCGGGCCGGTGCTCGACGCGGGTTTCGATGATCTCGAAGCCCATGCCGTGGCCGTTTTCGCGCGCGTAGATGGCCGCGACCCGGTCGACCGGCACCGAGATCTCGCGCGCCACGCCGCCGAAGCGCGCGGCGAACTCGATGATCTCGTTGCCGATCTTGAGCCCGCTGGTGGCATCGAAGGACACATTGAGGACGATCTGGCCGTCCTTGACGAACTCCTCCGGCACCCGGGTATGCTCGTTGACGACCACGGCAAGGTACGGGGTGTAGCCGCTGTCGGTGCACCATTCATAAATGGCGCGGATCAGATAGGGCCGGGTGGACCTGTCGTGCGGTTCGTTGCGCTCTTCTGCCATGGTGTGCTCCCTGGTCTGACGGCAATGCGCGCGGCGCGCCGGGACGAGCCCGCGCTACTTGCGCATCACCTTTTCCGAGGGCGTGAGCGCCTCGAAAAACGCCGGCCGGCTGAAAATGCGCTCGGCGTACTTCATGACCGGCGCGGCCTGGCGCGGCAGCGAAATCCCGTAGTGGTCCAGGCGCCACAGCAGCGGCGCGATGGAAACGTCGAGCATGGTGAACTCCTCGCCCAGCATCCACTTCTGCTTGGCCAGGTTGGGCGCAAGCTGCGTGAGCACCGCGGCGACGCGCTCGCGCGCCCGGTCCTGCTGCTTCGGGTTGCCCTTTTCCAGCGCGTCGATATGGATGAACAGCTCGCGCTCGAAGTTGAGCAGGAACAGCCGGGTGCGGCCGCGCATCACCGGGTCGGCCGGCATGAGCTGCGGGTGCGGAAAGCGCTCGTCGATGTATTCGTTGATGATGTTGGATTCGTACAGGATGAGGTCGCGCTCGACCAGGATGGGCACCTGGCCGTAGGGGTTCATCACCGAGATGTCTTCCGGCTTGCTGAAGAGATCGATGTCCTTGATCTCGAAGTCCATCCCCTTTTCATAGAGGACGAAGCGGCAGCGGTGCGAGAACGGGCAGGTGGTGCCCGAGTACAAAACCATCATGATCGAATCCTAACGTTCAAATGCCGGCCAAGATCCGGCGCGCGCCCCGATGCCCCGCCAGCCCGCTCAATGGATGTCTTTCCAGTAGGCGCGGTTGAGCATCCACGCGCACGGCAGCATGAACACGCCGAGGAAGATGAGCACGGCAATGCCGAGCTGCTTGCGCTGCGCGGCCACCGGTTCGGACATCCACACCAGGAATCCGACCAGGTCGGCGATCGCGCTGTCGTACTCCAGCTTGGACATCCGGCCCGGCTTGGTCTGCTCGAAGCCGACGAACTTCTCGATGGTCTTGGAGGGGTCGTGCGGGTCCTTCTCCTTGGCGAACTTCGCGACCTGCTCGCCCTGCAGTTCGTACAGCACGTGCGGCATGCCGACGTTGGCGAAGGCGAGATTGTTCCAGCCGGTTTCGCGCGAGCTGTCGCGATAGAAGGTGCGCAGGTAGGTGTAGAGCCAGTCCGCGCCGCTGCCGGCGCCGGAGGCACGCGCGCGGGCGATCACGGATAAATCCGGCGGCGCCGCGCCGAACCATTCCTTGCCGTCCTTCCTGGTCAGCGAGATGGTCATCAACTCGCCCACCTTGTCGGCGGTGAACAGCAGGTTGTCCTTGATCTGCTGGTCGGTCAGGCCGATGTCCTTCAGCCGGTTGTAGCGCATCGACTGCGCGCCGTGGCAGTTGAGGCAGTAGTTGACGAACATCTTGGCGCCGCGCTGCAGCGCCTGCAGGTCGGTGAAACGGTCGACCGGCGCGCGGTCAAGCGCGATGCCGGCCTCGGCTGCCGAGGCGGTGGTCGATACGGCGGCGACGAGCAGCGCAGCTGCAGCCAGGGTGTGCTTGATTATTTTCATTGTGGATCCCAGCTTTTTTACATGGTCAAGCGCGCGGGCACCGGCTTGAACTGGCCCCAGCGGCTCCACCACGGCATGCCGAGGAAGAAGGCGAAGTAGATCACCGTGCAGATCTGCGACACCAGTTCGCCCACCGGCGACGGCGGCAGGGTGCCAAGGTAGCCCAGGATCAGGAAGGCGACCACGAAGGTGGCGTAGATGTAGATGTGCAGGGTCGGGCGGTAGCGGATCGACCTGACCGGCGACCTGTCGAGCCAGGGGAGGAAAAAGAAGATCACCGTGGAGGCGCCCATGGCGACCACACCCCAGACCTTGGCGTCGATCCAGAAGAAGTTCCACACCATCGCACGCAGGATCGAGTAGTAGGGCGTGAAGTACCACACCGGGGCGATGTGCGCCGGGGTCTTGAGCGGATCGGCCGGGATGAAGTTGTTGTACTCGAGGAAGTAGCCGCCCATTTCCGGCGCGAAGAACACGATCGCCGAGAACACCATCAGGAACACCACCACGCCGAAGATGTCGTGCACGGTGTAGTAGGGATGGAACGGGATGCCGTCGACCGGGATGCCGGTCTTGGGGTCCTTGTTCTCCTTGATGTCGATGCCGTCGGGGTTGTTGGAACCCACTTCGTGCAGCGCCAGGATGTGCGCCGCCACCAGCCCCAGAAGCACCAGCGGCAGGGCGATGACATGGAACGAGAAGAACCGGTTCAGGGTGGCGTCGCCGACGACGAAGTCGCCGCGCACCCAGATGGCGAGGTCGGGGCCGATCACGGGAATGGCCGAGGCGAGGTTGACGATCACCTGCGCGCCCCAGTAGGACATCTGGCCCCACGGCAGCAGGTAGCCGAAGAAGGCCTCGCCCATCAGGCACAGGAAGATCATCACGCCGAACACCCAGATCAGCTCGCGCGGCTTGCGGTACGAGCCGTAGATCAGGCCGCGGAACATGTGCAGGTAGATCACCACGAAGAACATCGAGGCGCCGGTGGAATGCATGTAGCGCACCAGCCAGCCCCACGGCACCTCGCGCATGATGTACTCGACCGACTCGAAGGCCTTGGCCGCGTCGGGCTTGTAGTGCATGACCAGGAAGATCCCGGTGACGATCTGGATCACCAGCACCAGCATCGCCAGCGAGCCGAAGAAGTACCAGAAGTTGAAGTTCTTCGGCGCGTAGTACTCGGAGAGATGGGTCTTCCAGTTCTCCATCAGCGGAAAGCGCTGATCGACCCAGGTGAGCAACCCGCTCGCGGGCTTGTCCAGCGCGCCCAGTCCGGTGACGACCACCGGTTCCTTCTTGCCAGCAGCCATGGTCTCAGGCTCCCTTCTTGTCTTCGCCGATCACGAGCTTGGTGTCGGTCAGGTACATGTGCGGCGGAATCTCGAGGTTGTCCGGCGCGGGCTTGGCTTTCCACACGCGGCCGGCCAGGTCGAAGGTGGAGCCGTGGCACGGGCACACGAAGCCCATGTCGTCGCCCAGCGCCACGTTGGCGCCGGTGGGGAACGGTCCCGAGGGCGAGCAGCCCAGGTGGGAGCAGATGCCTACCGCGACCAGGATCTCGGGCTTGATCGAGCGCGCCTGGTTGCGGCAGTACTCGGGGGTGAGCTCCGAGGGCTTGCGCTCCGACTTCGGGTCGGCGACCTTGGATTCGGTCTTGGCCAGCGAGTCGAGCATTTCCTTGCTGCGCTTGAGAATCCAGACCGGCTTGCCGCGCCATTCGACCACCATGCGCTCGCCTTCCTTCAGCTGGGCGATGTCGACTTCGACGGGGGCGCCGGCGGCCCGCGCCTTCTCGGAGGGCGCGAAGGTGGACACGAACGGGTAGGCCGTGCACAGGGCGCCGATGCCGCCCACGACCGAGGTAGCGACAATGGCGTTGCGCCGCCCGTTGTCGTCGGGTTGATCGTTACTCATGGGAAGATGCCTCTAGGATTTCGTGAAACCGTGCGTGAAACCGTAAAACCACAAACTGCGAAACCGCGAACCCCGAAACCGCGAAACCGCGATGGCTGCTCGACGTGCGGCAAACTCGAAATTATACCCGATCACGACGCCGCTTCCAACGAATTCCGGAAAACCCGTTCACATTCATGAACTTAAAACGCCTTGCTTGCCAAATTCCGGCGCCGGCGGTAACCTCCGCCGCGCCGCCCCTGGGGGAGGCTTGGATCGCAAAACCATCACACGCATAGGGGGTTGGCATGGGCATGCTGGGGGAGTTCCGCGAGTTCGCGGTCAAGGGAAACGTGATCGACCTGGCGGTGGGCGTGATCATCGGCGGGGCGTTCGGCAAGATCGTCGACTCTCTGGTGGGCGACATCATCATGCCGCTCATCGGCAGCATCTTTGGCGCGCTCGATTTTTCCAACCTGTTCATCATTTTGGGCAAGAACCCGAACAATCTGGTCGCGCTGGCCGAGTTGAAGAAGGCGGGCATCCCGGTCTTCGCCTACGGCAGCTTCATCACCGTCGCGGTCAATTTCGTGATTCTTGCCTTCGTCATCTTCCTGATGATCAAGCAGATCAACAGACTCAAGAAGGACGAAAAGGTTGCGGTGCCCGAGGCGCCGCCGCCCGTGCCGGAAGACGTGCTGCTGCTGCGCGAGATCCGCGACGCGCTGAAGAAGTAGGCACGCCCGCCGCGGCCCCGCCTCAGGCGGGGTTGTCGATGTCCAGGTGCAGATGGCGGATGCCGAAGCGTCCGGCCAGATGGCGGCCCACCGCTTCGGCGCCGTAGCGCTCCGTGGCATGGTGGCCGGCGGCGATATAGGCCACACCGGCTTCGCGCGCGAGATGGGTGGTTTGCTCGGACACCTCGCCGCTCAGGTAGAGGTCGCAGCCGGCGGCGATCGCGTCCTCGAAATAGCCCTGCGCGCCGCCGCTGCACCAGGCCAGCGTGCGCACTGGCCCACCCTGACCGGCCACCAGAGTGACGGGGCGGCCCAGGGCCACTTCGAC